>JACQNA010000064.1 GCA_016203335.1 Candidatus Woesearchaeota archaeon | reverse complement strand
TGAAGGGGTTCGAGCTGGCTGAGGAGATTGCGGGAAAATTAGGATAGCACTGAGCAGAGGTTATATGTTTTTCCTGATAAAACCCAAAAACTCCCTTATTGCGGCCTCTGGATTGTCAGCGATACTGCTCTCTTTCGTGTTATTCTCAGAACCATAATGAAAATGTTTAGGAAAAGTCTTGATGTGCTTGTGCTTCTTATGCGGCGCGTTATCGTGCCTATAAATGTTTTCGCCTGTTCTCTGCCAATGATACGAATATTTCTTTCCGCTTATCCATATTTCAAGGAAGGAGTTATCAACAAAGAATAATCTGAGGCTTTTCACGGTATGTAAAGGCCCCTTGGTGAGGGAAGCAGAAACCACAATATCTGGAAATTCTTGCAATGCTATATTTTTTAGCTTGAGATAGATAATTTCTGCGTCCAATGGTTTACCACCTTAATTCTTTTATTTAGATTTTCCCAATATATCAGCTGTTCCCATGCTGGATGCTCTTCTATCTTACCAGATTCAATTTTCTTCTTGAGCTCATCGGTGCTAGAAACATTAAACTGCTTCCTGATTTTTAAGATTTCAGCAGAAGCGTTTCTTAGTTCTGAGTCTAGAAAAACGTGTAAACTATCATCTAATATCTTTTTTTCTGGAATTTCCAGCTCTTTCGACAATCTGCTTAATAGAGATTTTTCCATAAGGGAGGATGCATAAGGCTACTATAAATAACTTTTGCTTAACTCGCCCATGTGTGGTGAGCATCCGCTGTATGCACTGCCATTGAGCCATTAAGGCATTCTCGGCCTTCCCTGAACAAGATATTGCAAGCCAAAGAGCTTTCTTGATACCTTAACCGAGAAGCCGTGCCTGGCGAAAAGCGCGTGGAGCTGCCTTTTTGCCGGAAGATTCCGCTGGATGTCTGCGGTCTTGAGGCCGAGCTTTTCCAGGAGCTGCAGCGGGGCGTCCCAGAACGGATTGGGGGAGAGGACGATAACCTTGGTTTCCGGGGTGCAGAGCTTCCTGATGCTCGCTAATGCTGCATCCGGGTCAGGCCAGTACGCGATGGTCTCGATCGCGATGATATAGTCAAAGGTTTCCTTTAGGGAGAGCGCTGCTGCATCAGCGATGAAAAAGGAGAGGTTTTTTGCAGCCTGCTGCTGCGCGATGGCAACCATCTTTGGTGAGATGTCTATGCCAAGGCCGCGGGAGGGATGGATGGCGTGTAAATACTTTCCAGTGCCGCAGCCAATGTCCAGGATGCGCTTGCCCGGAGGGATGTGTTTTTTCAGCAGCGAGATGACTAATTTCTCGTAAATTCGCCTGGTGAGATGGGTATCATAACTCGAGGCGAGCCCGTCGTAGAAGGAGCGGACGGCTGATGTGCGGTCAGTAGCGTTCGGGGAAGGCATAGGTGATTCTCTTCGTGGTATCATGAATACGGAGCCCCAATCTCTGTTCCAATCGTTCTCTGGTTTCTGTGCGGGGACCAGTACCTGTTATCTGCTGCAAGGAGCCGCCGGCGAGCTCGCCGATATTATCGTCCAGCACTATTTGCCTGGTCGGGTTGCTGCTGCGGTATGTTCTCGGGTCTTCTGCATACAGGGATGCCTGATTGGCCAGCAGCCTATCCAAGTCACCTGCATCGATAAATGTAAACTCAGTGTGCTCTGGTTTGCCCTGTTCAACTTCATATCTTCTGATATGCTCCGTAAGCTCGACTCTTGTTTTCCGGAATCGGGCAACAACGCCGAGCTCCATCTCAAATGAATGATAGGTGCCGAAGGCAAGGGCATCAGGAAGCCGGTCAGGGCCGTTGATGAAGGTGATGTCTTCCGGCTGGAGGCCATGGAATTCCTGATGGGCAATCCGCAAATCCAGCTGCGCCCTAATATCATAGAGCCGCGGATCAGTACGATATGCAGGGGCATCGCAGTTTGCCCTGTCAAACTGGATAGAACCCATGTATCCGCCGGGAAAGTTCCAGACCCCTCCTGCATGCGCTAAGGCAGGATTCCTCCTGCTCAGCAAGACATAGCCATCACTCGTCAGCGGAATAACGCTTACGGAAAGATTATTTATTCTGGGTGGCGCACATGGCTCATCATTGAGGATGGCCTGTACACATCCATTGGTTTGCGCATAGGTCATTGCCCCGGCAACAATGTCTGCTTTTTTCCTGCTGAAGCGCAGCTTGGTGACCAGAGGCAGCCATCCGCTTTTGTACCCTTTCTGACTGAGGGGCTTCCATTGCGCTGTAATGTACTCCTGCAATGGCGGGGATACTACCAGCACAGTGTCCGTTGGCGTGACGGTTACTGGCCTTCCGCCAAAGGGATAGACATCAATTCGCCGTTCCATGGTATGTTCCAACTCCTCTCTATCCGGGAATCTCCTGACGATTTATAAGAATATGCAGTTTCCAGCATACTATACTCAATTTTCCAATTCGTCGCCGGCAACAACGACGTGCAGGCCGCCGCTCACATCAATCAGCGCGCCAGTGACGTAGCGCGATACATAGTCGCATCCCAAAAATACTGCTGTTCCGGCGATATCTTCGGGTGAAGCGCCTCGCCGGAGCGGAATCGCGCGGAGCATCGCATCTAATTCTTTTTGCGGTGACTGTAAGAATATCTCTTTGTTGATGTCGGTGAACACCACCCCCGGCGCAATCGTATTTGCCCGAATTCCGCTGGGCCCGTAGTTCTGGGCAAGCGTTGCGGTAAATGCGTGCATCGCTGCTTTGGTTTGGCAGTAATGATGCTGCAGATTTCCGCCAGTGTTTTTTCCGCTGATGGAACCGATGTTGATGATGGAGCCGCGCAGCCCGTATTCATTCGGCGGATTCTGCAGCATTGCCTGCACTGCTTTTTGCGTGAGGAAAGTCGGTCCCCTGATGTTCACGGCAAATGTCTGGTCATAGAGCTCGGGAGTGAGCTGGTGCAAGGGGACAAAGGGGCATATGCCTACATTGTTTACGAGAATATCCAGTCTTCCAAATGCAGCAAGAACATCATCAATCATCGCTTGATGCTTATCTAATTGGGCGATGTCTGCTTCATAGGCATGCGCAACATCTCCGTATCTTTGTTGGATGATTCTAAGCACATCCTTTACCGGATCACCAAAACTTTTATCAGCGGCTGCTGAGTAATTAATAACGACTCTTGCGCCGTGTGCGGCATACATTTCGCTGATTGCCCTTCCGATTCCCCGGGAGCCGCCGGTGATTAATGCAACTTTCCCTTCGAGAAGCTTTTCAGGCATGGTGTATCCCCCTAAACAAGTTGATGGTATTCTTAATCTGCTCGTCTAAGTTATCAACATAGGCAAATCCGAGCTTCCGTATCTTCCCGCTCGCGACATGGTAGGACTTCTGGTTGAGAATCGGGGATTTGGTCAGCTGTATCTGCACGTCCGGGACCACCGCGCGGATGGCATCCACTACCTGCCTTACGGTGTAGTTCTCAGTCACCACATTGTAGAGCTCTCCTGCTTTGCCGTGCTGCTCAATAAAGGCAAAGGCGCGGGCAGCATCGTTCAGCCCCAGATAGGGCCGCTTCTGGTCCAGTGCATCTTCCCAGACAGTGAGCGGCCTGCCTAATGCTGCGAGGTAGCAGAATTTGTTGACCGCGGTATGGAAGCGCATGCCGATGCTTGTTCCGAATATGGTTCCCATGCGGAGCACAGTGGTGTGGAGCCCATGCTCTAAATATGCATTCTTCACCAGCTTCTCTGCGGCGAATTTTGCCGTTGCATAGGGGCTTGCAGGCTTGTAGATCTCTTCAGGAGAATCCTCATCAACAATGCCCTCTGCCTCGCCATAAACGCTGGTTGTCGAGGGAAAGAGGAATTTTTTGACGCTTGCCTGCAGAGCAGCGTGCAATGCGATTTCAGTGCCGATATAGTTTACCTTATGGGTTTCCTCCGGCTTCGCAATAGTAGAGGGCGCGTCAGTGATTGCGGCAAGATGGACAACCATGTCAATATCCTGCATAGCCTGGCGGACAGCGGCAGCGTCGGTGATGTCTCCCTCAATGAATTCATACCTGCCCTCCGGAAGGTAGAAGAGGGAGCAGTAGCGCTGGGTGAGGAGATTGTCCAGGATGCGAATGGTCTCCACATCTTTTCGGTTTGCCAATTCGCGAATCAGCTGGGAGCCGATATGCCCTAATCCGCCGGTGACGAGGATGTTCATAGGAGCGAGAGGAATGTTTTTGCTGATTCTGATGAGGCTGCCCGGATTAGGGGAGAGAGCGGCCTGCCGTAGGTAAGCCAGTATTCGTTGCCGATATCATTGCCGCGCATATCTGTCAGGACGCCGCCGATCTCGTGGATTAGGACGTATTCTGCAGGCGGCTCAAACACTCCCTTGGCAATCACGCCGCCGATGATGTCCGCTTCTCCCAGCACCAGATCAATGCACATGGCGCCGCTGGAAGCGACTCCTTTGATGGGGAACCTGCCCCTAAGCTTATCGGAAAATGTCCGCCTGGTGAGGTCAAATATGCCGCCCAAGTTTGCCCCCATCTCGGATGCGTAATCCGGCCAGTGCTGGGGATTATCTACCTCAATGCGGAGCTGTCCGTGATGGGGCTGCCTCATAATCCTTCGTGCAGTTTCTGCCTGGAGAAGGTATGCGCCTTTTCCTTTTATCGCATAGACTATCCGCCTGGTTGCAAATTCGGTGATGCCGGCGAAGATGAACTCGTTATAGCGCGGATTCAGGTTTGGCGCAATGGCAATGATTGTTCCGCACCTGCTTTTCGGGTTTGCCCGCATGCCGGAACTGCCGTCAATGCCGTCGAGGATGACGAGGTATTGTGGTGAGGGAGCAAGATTGATTGTTCTATGCTCTTCTGCAATAATCCTGCAGGGAAATTTCTGCTCTTTAAGATAATCAATAACTACAGACTCTGACTCGATGTCGCCGACCATCGCCCGGTCGCCCTGACTGTTGGTCTTAACAAACCCATTGATGGTGCCGTCGGCGAGGAGCTCCAGCTGCCTGGCGTATGCTTTCTGCAGCGCAGCGAGGCCGATGGCGGTGTAGTCTATCAGCTTGGAACTCTTGGGCATGGTACTGCAAATCCCCCTTCATTTTTAAGCTTATTGCGGCTGCTGCAGATATTCATTAAAGTTCAGCCGGTAGAAATCAATGGTCTTGCGGATGCCCTCTTCTAGGGGAGTCTTTGGCTCCCAGCCGAGCATGGCCTTGATCTTGCCGTGGTTGAGGATGACGCTGCCGGTCTCGATGTTTCTCCGGTCAGCAGGCCAGTCCACCAGCTTATACGTGCCGGTACCAGCGATGGAGATGATCAGCTTTACCAGCTCAATGAATGGGATGCCCTGCCCAGAGCCGAGCACAAACATCTCGCCATTGGCGCTCTTGTTCTGGGCAGCAAGGAAGAGGGCGTCCACTGCATCCTGCATATAATTGGTATCCCTCAGCTGCGTTCCCGGCTTGAAGACGGTTATCTCCTGATTAAGAATTGCTTTGCCAATCACCCAGTTGATGATGCTGTATGTGGGATGGATGATCTGCGCTCTTGGACCATAGGTATTAGTCATCCGCAGCGATGTTGTCCAGATGCCGTAATGCTTATGGTAAAGTAGGTGATACCATTCTGATGCGAGCTTGTCCGCGCCATAGACATCTGTCGGATTGTCCGGATGCTGCTCATCAATCGGGGAGTATAATGCAGCTCCGCTCTGCCCCCTGGTCCCGGTATAGACAATCCTGGCAGCGTCATTGTGCCTTCTGCACGCCTCCAGCACATTGATCTGGCCCATGCAGTTGATGTCAATGTCCAGGAACGGGTTCTGCATGGAGAGGATGTGGTTGACCTGGGCAGCGCAGTTGAAGATGATGGATTTTCCCCTGACTGCCTGGCTAAGGGCATCAAGGTTGCGGATATCTCCCCGGATGATGGCGAGCTGGTCTTTGATCTCCTTGATATTTGCCGGGTTTGCGCCGGTCCCCTCCATGAAATTGTCGAATATCGTGACCCTGGCGCCGAGGCTCACTGCCTGATGCGCAAGGTTGCTTCCCACCGCGCCCATGCCGCCGAGAATAAGCACCTCTTCACCATCCATCCGGTTGATCCGGTAGCTCATAGATACTCCAGCCTGCGCTTCTGGTAGAAGGCAATAGTCTTCCTGATCCCTTCCGGGAACATAATCTTTGGCTCCCAGCCAGTTGCCTCGTGGAATTTCCGGTAGTCTACCTGGGAATCGCCGACATCAACCTTCCTGTGCTCTGCGGGAAATTCCACAAACCGGTAGGATCCTGCAATCCCTGCTATCTCCTGCATGGCTGCAATCACTTCCTGCACCATGGCGATGAATTTTGTTTTCCTGTTGGTGCCGATGGGAAAGACCTTGCCTGAGGCATTTTTGGATGCCGCAAGAAGCAAGGCATTGATAACATCGCCAACATACAGGTAATCACGGTAGAACTCACCTTTGTCGTAAATAATAATGGGCTCGTTTCGGAAAATCCTGCCGATGAAATAATTGGTGATGCCGAATCTTGGGCTGGTGAGCTGCTGGCGCTCGCCGTATAGGGTAGCAAGGCGGAGGCAGGTGGCTGAAAAGCCGTATGCCCGATGGTAGATCATGGCATATTTCTCGCACACCATCTTGTTGACTTCATAGATGCTCAGCGGATTGTCCCGCTCATCCCCGGTTATCGGGAGGCTCTGGACAGGGCCTGCCTGGGTGATGCTGCCCGTGGTGACAAACTGAGCTTGGTCATTATGGACGCGGCAGTTTTCCAGGATATTCATGGTGCCGGTGAGGTTCGCCCTGATGTCCAGCCAGGGATCTTCCATGGAGGTGATGCCGCTGGTCTGCCCGGCAAGGTGAAAGATGATGTCCTTGCTCTTGACTGCAGCAGTGAGGTCATGATAATTGGTGATGTCGCCCTGAAGAATCTCTACCTTATCCTTAATCTCCCTGATATTGGCGAGCGTTTTCAGCTGGTTGGTGAGCAGGGTGACCTGAGCTCCCTGGGCGACACCATACTGCGCGAGATTGCTGCCGATAAAGCCCAATCCGCCGGTGATGAGGATGCGGGCGCCTGCCAATGAGGGAAAAGCATGCATGATGCTGCGTGTTGGCGGTGGATTTATATTGTTTTCTGTGGCTGATACTTAGCATTTGTACATCACGACAATTCTGCCTTTAAAAGAGCATCTTTCTTTACTATTTTGCTTGCATCCAGAATTTCCACGCCAAGAAGTTTCCCTTTACTGTCAAAGTCAAGGACAATGTTGTCGTTTAATTCTATAGTATTCTTTACTTGTTTGTCCTTGATAGGGTATTCTATGTAGATATAAGCTGCATCAGCTTCCTTATCGTATTCGAATTTCATTGTGTTATAT
>JACQNA010000061.1 GCA_016203335.1 Candidatus Woesearchaeota archaeon | reverse complement strand
GTGCGTACACTGGCGTCCATTTTTGTAAGAAAAAAACAGCGAAAACCTGTAATGCTACGGCAGTGGCTGGTGGTGCGGGAAGTTTTTTTGCGTTTGCATGCCCTATCTGTAATAAGCTGTTAGTAGCGTTGTTTGGAGCTACAGCACTAATGACCTATTTTGAGCCATATCAACCAGCATTGGGATTTGTGAGTAATGGATTGTTCGCTGGTGCGCTATATTGGAGGATAAGAACATGAGGATACGGCAGATTTTTCGAGAAAAAATCCTCTCGATATCAAGCTCAGTTTCCGGCATTATGGGATTTTTAGGAGGGTACCAAGTCTGTCATACTATTTGTCTAGGTATTATTGCATTGCTTTCCGTTATTGGAATAACGCTTGTTGGAATGCCGTTGCTTTTTTTGACTAAAGTGGCAATTCCTTTCTGGATAGCCGCATCTTTTCTTTTTCTGGTAAGCTTATATTTTTATTTTAAGAGCAGGTGTATTTCTAAAAGCTTGATTTTATTTAACGGCGGGATAATTATCGCCGGTATCCCCTTTGGAGCATTAAGGGAATTTTCTTCGTTATTTTTGGTAATTGGTGGCTCTATCGTTCTCATAAGTATAGTTCTATTTATTAAAGATAAAACAACAAAAAATAAAAGCTATTAATGTAACAAAAATCGAAATCATCTTCATCCCCCTGCGTGCCGCGGGGCTGATTCAGCCATGATGCGGCTCCTGCTTATAGCTCGCTGCGCAGTGGCGGCAGCAGAATGCCCGCTGTTTGCCGTTGATGGCTTCAGTGTATTTGCTGTTATAGACTTCGCAGCCGCAGTGGGTGCAGCTGGTGAGCTTTTTCCGGAGGCTCTCCTGGATGATCTCGTGGAACTGAAGCAGGGTCTTGGTGACAAAGGAGTTGCCGTTCCGGGTTAGCGTGTAGGCAGTGCTCCGCGCACCGCGGATGGCACGGACATATTTCCGCTTCTGGAGCCCTTTCAGGAACGGATAGATGTGGGCTGCGCTGATGGCTTTTCCGAGCTTTGCCTCGAGCTCCTTCATCAGCTCATAGCCGTGCCGCTTTCCCTTCTGCAGGGCGATGAGCAGGTACAGCTTGATGAAGCTATCCACCTTGAGCATAGCAGGGAGAGATACCGCAAAGCTTATATATTTTATCATTTTCCGATATATCGGGATTTGATATATTGAAGTACTATGGAGACAGATCCGGTCTGCGGGATGGAAGTGCATAAGAAAAAAGCCACGCTTAAGATAGCGAAAGCAGGAAGAACATATTACTTCTGCAGCAAGAATTGCTACGACAAGTTTCTGGGGAGAAAAGAAGAGAATAAAGAGCCCGGGAAATGCGACATCAGGGTAGGAGGGATGCACTGCGCCTCCTGCGCGCAAACCATTGAAAAGGCGATCAATAAAGCAAAGGGAGTTGCCAGAGCAAACGTTAACTTTGCAACAGAGAAGGCAACGGTAGAATATGACAAAGGCAAAACAAATAAGGAGGAATTGGAGAGGGTAATTGAAAAAACAGGCTATACGGTGATACAAGAGGTTCCTTCGGGCACCTACCGGGAATTACGGCTCAAAGTCATTGGCATGGACAATCCCCATTGCGTGGGCACGGTGGGTGATGCCCTGCATACATTACCGGGAATTATCTCGAAAGAGCTCCTGGTGAACCAAAAGGCAGTCATCCGATTTGACCCTTCTTTAACCAGCGTGAGCGAGGTAAAAAAAGCGATTCAAAAAGCGGGCTACGAGCCGATAGAGGAAGAGAGCTCTGCAGACACTGAAAAAGAAGCACGGGGAAGGGAAATACAAAGGCTCAAGAGGGAAGTGCTCGCCGGGTTTATCATCAGCCTCCCGATTTTCGTCCTCTCTTTTCCTGAATGGTTCCAGATAACCTTACCCTATCACAATTATATCCTGCTGCTGTTGACCACTCCTGTCCAATTCATCCTGGCGCGCCGGTTTTATGCCGGCATGTATATCGGATTGCGGAACAAAACAGCGAATATGGACACGCTGATAGCGATGGGAACCTCTGCCGCCTATGCCTACAGCGCCCTGGTTACCCTTTTTCCCGCAACATTCAGCGGAAATGTGTATTATGATACTGCCGCCATCATCATTACCTTCATTCTCCTGGGCAAATACTTTGAGGCGCTCACCAAGGGCAAGGCGTCTGAGGCTATCCGGAAATTAATGGGGCTGCAGGCAAAAACAGCCATAGTCATCCGCAATGGCAAAGAGCGCACCATCCTGATCGCAGATGTCCAGGTGAATGATATTGTGCTGGTGAAGCCGGGCCAGAAGATTCCGGTAGACGGCATTGTGGTAGCGGGCCATTCTGCAGTGGATGAGTCCATGATTTCCGGGGAATCAATCCCGGTGGAGAAAAAGAAAGGGGACAGGGTCATTGGGGCAACGCTCAATAAGCAGGGCATGCTGAGATTTAGGGCTGAAAAGGTCGGCAAAGACACTGTCCTGGCGCAGATCATCAGGCTGGTGGAAGATGCGCAGGGCTCCAAGGCGCCTATCCAGCGGCTCGCAGATAAGGTATCTTCTATTTTTGTGCCTATTGTTGTGGGTATTGCTTTATTCTCATTTTTGTTCTGGTATTTCATCGGCGCGCCGGCGTTCGGGCTGCCGGAGGCGATGACGATATTTGTGTTTTCGCTTACTGTATTTGTTGCGGTGCTCATCATTGCCTGCCCCTGCGCATTGGGATTGGCGACGCCGACAGCCATCATGGTCGGCACGGGCAAGGGTGCGGAGAACGGCATCCTGATCAAGTCAGCAGAGGCATTGGAGAGCGCGCATAAGATCACCACGGTGGTTTTTGACAAGACCGGAACCCTGACCAAGGGGAAGCCGGAAGTGACGGACATTATTGCGGTGGCCGGCAAGGAAAGCGACGTGCTGAGATATGCAGCCATCGTGGAAAAGGGCAGCGAGCACCCATTGGCAGATGCTATTGTCAACGAAGCCAAGAAGAGAAAGATTGCTATCGGCGATGCGAAAGATTTCTCTGCAATCAGCGGGAAAGGTGTCCGTGCGAACTACCAAAGGAGGAGGATTCTGCTGGGAAACCGGATGCTGATGATGGACCATAAGATCGATGTTTCCCCTATTGCTTCCCGGATTGCGCAGCTTGAGGAGCAGGGCAAAACGACAGTGAGCATTGCGGTGGGAAAGAAGATTATCGGCATTATCGGGATTGCGGACACGCTGAAGGAGCACGCGCAGGAGGCGGTAGAGACGCTGCATGCCATGGGCAAGGAAGTGGTGATGATTACCGGCGATAATAAGCGCACCGGAGAGGCGATTGGCAGGCAGGTGGGGATTGCTATCGTGCTTGCAGAGGTGCTTCCCCAGGACAAGGAAAAAGAGATCAAGAGACTGCAGCAGGAGGGGAAGGTTGTCGCGATGGTGGGCGATGGCATCAATGATGCGCCGGCATTGGCACAGGCTGATGTGGGCATTGCACTGGGTGCAGGAACAGATATTGCCATTGAGACCGGGGATATGGTGCTGATCAAGGATGATGTCCGGGATGTGGTCACTGCCATTGACCTGAGCGCCTATACCATCCGCAAGATCAAGCAGAATCTCTTCTGGGCGTTCTTTTACAATGCATCAGGCATTCCCATTGCAGCAGGCATTCTCTACCCATTCACCGGCTTTTTGCTGAATCCGGTTATTGCAGCCCTTGCCATGGCGTTCAGCTCGGTCAGCGTTGTCCTGAATTCCCTGCTGATGAGGAGATACAAAGCGACGATGAGGAAGACATGATGCGAAAGCACGGGCAGGACACCCGAAAGGGCGGCGGAGACAGAGAAAGCTAAAGAGATGCGCCAACAAGAAGATTAAGAAAAAGTGCAGAAGGTAAACCATGTATAGCCAAGAAACAATTAATGTACAGCGAAAATATGATTGGTATGCTCGTTTTTACGATGCACTTTGGATAGAGAAAAGGTTTTTCAAAAATGTAAGAGAAAGCACCATTACAGGAATTGGAGGGAAGGTTCTGGAGATTGGTGTTGGTACAGGCAGGAATCTTCCCTATTACCCCACACATGCCCGCGTTACTGCCATAGACTTTAGCAAGAAAATGCTTGAAAAGGCAAAGCGAAGAGCAAGTAATCTTGGCCGAGATGTTGATTTTTATCTTATGGACGCGCAAAATCTTGCATTTCCGGGCGATTCATTTGATTATGTTGTTGGCACCTTTGTGCTCTGCACGATCCCTGATCCGTTACAGGCTCTTCGTGAAGTGAAGAGAGTGATGAAAGATGGGGGAACAGCAATCTTTGTTGAGCATGTATTGAGCAGATACCGGCCAATTGGTTTAGTTGAGCGCTTGTGTAACCCTCTCACCAACACCATGTTCGGCTTTAATGTAAACAGGGATACGCGGCAGAATATCATTCATTCAGGCTTGTATATTACCCATGACGAGGAATTAGCCTTTTTTGATGTTTTAAGAAGGTTTACCTGTATGAAGAGCAGGAGGTGAATGCGATGGGCCCAAAGAAAGGCGGCGGATGCTGCTAGCTGAGCATAACCAATCATTTTTTATTTTTTTTATTTG
>JACQNA010000062.1 GCA_016203335.1 Candidatus Woesearchaeota archaeon | reverse complement strand
GATAGATTTAGTAATAATTACAGAAGAACTAAAGTTGGATTTCTTTCCTGAAAGGCTTTAAACCTACGCAAACAGCGGCTTCAGATATGTTCCCGCCAGCCCGATCAGCAGCAGGGCAAGGAAGCCGAAGCTGACCATGCCCCATATCTTATTTGCCCGCTCCTGGGGAAAGAGCTGGGAGAGCAGGACGTGGAGCATCCTGCCACCATCCACAATGCCGAGCGGGAGCAGGTTGATCAGCCCGACAAAGAGGTTAAGGAGGAACAGCCACTTGACCAAGTCCTTGATCCAGAAAAACACCCCTTGCCATGCCGCATACTCCTGCTTTACCTGCACTTCGTTCCTGATGCCCTGCACGCCGATATAGCCCCTGCTGGGATCATCCGGATGGCCCGCCAGGGTTACTACATAGTCTTTCTCTGCTGATGACAAGATCACTTTCTCCCCTGGCCTTGATGCATAGAGCATCCAGCCGCTGAATCTTGTTCCGTCTGTTATGCGCTCGCCGTTTACCGCGGTAATGATGGTTCCCAGGGGAATCCCGGCTGCTGCCGCCGGCTTGCCCTCCATCACGGCAAAGCTGAACCCTACCGGCTCAGTGATCTTTCCCTCGATGGGCACCATAACAAGATTTGCGATCAGCAGGACAACAAGCGCCAACGCAATATTTGCTA
Organism: Candidatus Woesearchaeota archaeon; assembly: GCA_016203335.1. GTDB lineage: Archaea > Nanobdellota > Nanobdellia > Woesearchaeales > JACQNA01 > JACQNA01. Next base: position 1,634 of record JACQNA010000062.1, on the reverse strand, counting down.
TTGGGCCAGCTGCAAAGATAGAATACTGCACGATATCCTTCTGCTTTTTCACCTGCTCCTCATCTGGCTCGACAAAGGCAGCAGGGATAATGGGAATTAATACTGCAAGGAATGCCCAGCCGGAGTTCTTCACCCTGATGCCGTAGGCCTCTGCCATGATGCCGTGGCAGAACTCATGGATGACCGCCAGGATAAAGATGGCAATTACCCAATGCCAGAAGCTCAGGTGGCCGATGCCGGGAACAGTGGTGCCTGGCAGCACCAAGGCAAAGCCAGTCTCCACGGTCTTCGGGGAGAGCAGGAACCTGAACACCGTACTAAGAATGGAATAGGAGATGAACGCCATGCCAATAAACCCCAGCCCGGCAGAGAGGTAGCCGAGGAACCGGATGACTGCAGCATGGCGCCTGCCGATGCGCTCCATCAGGCGCAATCCGAATGATGTCCGGTAGAGGATGAGATACAGGAAGGGGAATGCAATCTTCTGCACTGCTACCTTCTTTCTTCTGAAAAAGACGACTGCAGAGATCAGGAGCACAAAGACAGCGATAGCAATGGCATCAGCATTCATGTGAACCTCTTTTTTACTTCTTTCTGATCTGGCGCAGCGCCTTGGAGCCGCATTTCCTGCAGGACACTTTCTTCGCAATCACGCGCATCATGGTGGTGCGTATCTTGCTCTTGCACACCCTGCAGACAAACATGTTCCGGTACCTTCTTGCTTCTGATTCGGGGAATTTTGCCATGCTCAGCCCTTCTTCACCTGCTTCATGATGCGGTCGTTGAGGATCTCCCAGTAGAGGACCTCTACCCCATCCACGACCTCTCCTTTCAGTTCCTCAGGAATCTTCAGGTCAAAGGTCTCAAAGGTTGCGGCGTCCATCACATTGGCTGTGTCACCGCTGATGGAGAGCACCTGCGCGCCCTTCTTTTCGATGATCGGGACGTCAACTTCACCATGAGGGATTACAATCTCGCGCTTCTTGCTGTCAATCATGCCCACGCCGGTGATGCGGTACTTCGCATGGCCGTGCTTGCCTGGCCTGCTCACCTGGATATCGGTGACGGTGCAGGCAGCTCCGTCGAGGACAATGTATGACCCTTTTTTCAGCGAGTTGGTATCTGTCTTTCTTATCTCTCCCACATGCTCACCTCAATCGCTGGCAGAGAGGGCGAAGGGTATTTAATACTTTCTAAGATGGGAATATTTGATTCTTGATATGGTATATTTTAATTCTAAGATTTGCTCTTTATAATTTTTCCTATATCCTTTAAATCGAAGCAGTGAACCTTTTTTCCTTCAAATTCTCTTATCCTTTTGCTGAAGCTCTTGGCAAAGACAGCAAATAATTCTTTCCTTGATTCATTATGCCAGTCAACGTATTTTGATTTCTCTGCCAATTCCTTAATCACTTTCTCAGCATCAACCTTATCCTGCCATTTGCATTCTGCAAAAAGGATTTCTTTCTTCTGCTCGTTTAAGGCTACAATGTCTATTTCCCTGTCTTTGTGCCACCATTTTCCATTAATTGAGTCTTTTCCAATGTCCAAGAAAAGCAACAACTCAGAAACAAAACTTTCAAATCTTAAACTTACATAGCTGTCAATATTCTTATTGAAATAATCCAATACAT
>JACQNA010000053.1 GCA_016203335.1 Candidatus Woesearchaeota archaeon | reverse complement strand
TCCAATTTCGCTCGATTTCATCTTCATACATGATTTTGAATAAAAAATGTAATTTGATTTCTTTGATTCCAAGCTCTTCCTGTACTTCTCGAACTGCTGACTCTTTATACGTTTCGCCATAACTTGTCCAGCCGCCAAAAAAAATGTCGTAGTACCCCGGATAAATTTTTTTGTTTTTTGATCGCTTATGGACGAGGATTTTTCCATTAGAGTTAGTAATGAGTACAGCGACGCCGCGATGAATCAGTCTATGGTTCCACGATTTACCCCTGGTGATTTTTTCAATGATGCGGTCGTGTTCGTCAACATGATAAACTGTTTCTTCTTTCATTGTAATGCACTTCCCACCTGAATCAGCTTTCCCTCCGCAAAATGATTTCCGATGAGCATCATACCGATAGGCAGCTTGTCCTTGAATCCGACAGGAATGCTCAGGTGCGGCAGCCCGGCAAGGTTCGGGCCAACAGTCAGGATGTCAATCATGTAGTTCTGCAGCAGGGAGAGCTTCTCGATGTCCGCGAATCTTGGCGGAAGGATGGGCACGGTCGGGCTAATGAGGATATCAACCTGCTTGAAATGCTTCTGGTATTCCTGGATAATCTTGGTGCGGACCTGCGCTGCCTTAAGGTAGTATGCATCCCGGAAGCCGGACATGCGGGCGAATGTACCAAGCAGGATCCTTCGCTTTGCCTCAAATCCAAGATGCCTGCTCCTGACCGCAGAGAAATATTCGTTGAAATTTCCCTGTAGGTCTTCTCCCTTGCCGTAGCGGATGCCGCAATATTTCGCGAGATTGGTGGATGCCTCTGAGGTGGCAAGCAGGTAGTACACCGCCAACCCGTATTTCATGGTCGTCGGAAGGGAAACGCGCTTGACCTTTGCGCCATTGGATTCCAGCAAGACAACGGCATCCATGAACCGGTCTTTCACTGCCTGCTCCATCCCCTCCTGCAGGGACTCCTGGATGATGCCGATCTTCATGCCCTTGATGTTCAGGGAGAGATATTCATGGTAGCGCTCAAGCTGGCGGTTTGCGGAGGTTGACTCGTTTTTGTCAAAGCCGGCAATCGCTTCCAGTGCATAGGCGATATCCGCGACCTGCTTTGCCATGGGACCGATCTTGTCCAGGGAGCTAGCGTAATCAATCAATCCATACCTGCTCACCAAGCCATAGGTCGGGCAGAGGGCAGGAACTCCGCAGAAGGATGCGGGATTGACGATGCTGCCGCCGGTTGACTCCGCAAGCGCAAGATGGGGAAACGCGGATTTCTGGGTGATGCCTGCTGCCCCTCCTGAGCTGCCTCCGCAACTCCTCTCTTTATCAAATGGGTTCAGGGGAGCGGCAAAGCCAAGCCCGGTATTGGTGGAGAATCCGCCAAAGCCAAATTCATCCTGGCTGGTCTTGCCGACAATGATGCCGCCTTCCCGGATTACCCGCTCCACCGCAGTCGCATGGAACACCGGCTTGTAGCCGGAAAGGATGCGCGAGCCTGCGCGGGACTCCACTCCCTTGACGCAGATGTTATCTTTCACGCTCACGGGAATTCCCGCGAGCATGCCGTGGGGGTTCCGGGCAAGCTGCTTTGCCTGCTGCCGGGCAAGCTCCGGCGTTAATGCGGTAAAGTAATGGTATTCCTCGTTGAGCTTGTGCAGTTCAGCGATGACTTTTTCCGTATGCTCCACAATATCAATGTTTTGAGCATGCACCTGTTTGACGAACTCAGTAATCATGTGCGTCTGATTCTCCTCTGGAGGCGGAGCATTGCATCCTCCGAAAGTTCAACGGTCTTGCCTTTTGCGCGGCAATCCCTGCAGCAGGTAATGAGCAGCAAATCCTGTGACGCCGGATAGCTGATTGCGATATTGGTGCTCCCACAGTGCAAGCATACCTTGGCGCTCATGCGAGGTCAATGAGGTAAAACCCGTATGTTTCAATCTCATCAAGAGAATACATCTCAGCAGGGTTGATCTTCATCACTTTCTGGGCAACCTTGGTGATCTTTCTGCCGGTAAACGCCTGGGTCTCCGGGTCAAATTCCTTGAGGACAAGCGTGTCCCCTGGATTCAGCTCGAAATCCGCGAGGCGAAGCTCAAACTGTTTCTCTCCCGAGAGCAGCTGCTCAAAGAATTTCGGCCATACTTTCTTGGTGATCGTTGCCATCTGGTTAGGGAAACATGAACCTCCTCATAAATGTTTCTGCTTTGTTATACTACCCTTGGCCCCTGGAAATACCCGTCTTTGCGGTGCGGGGCATTTGCCAGCGCCTCTTCCTGGCCCAGGCAGTGGTGAGGAACATCATCGCGGAGATTTGGCTGCAGGGCAATCGGATGGAAGCTTGGTGCGATGTTCTTGGTGTTGACCTTCCCCAGTGTGGAGAAGGCATCGAGCACTTCAGTAAGCTGCGGAAGCAGGATTTCTATTTCCGAAGGGGTGAGATGGATGCGCGCGAGCTTCGCAACATGCGCAACGAGCGTTTTTTCCACCATAGCGGCAATGTGTATGAAGTGCTATATAAAACTTTATATAACGCAGCAAGCTCGTCGCTGCAATGAAGGTAAGGTTCTGTCCAGGGTATGCAGTGTATGAGGCGCCGGGGGATGTCGTATTCGTGACGCCGCATTCCGGGCCGGCATTTGAGGCGAGCACGAGCAGGGATGAGTACAGCGAGACCATCTCTTCGCTCTGCTGGCAGCAGCTCGGGGGAAGATTTGTCGTCGGCAATGTCTCCCGGAAGATGACCTGGGGGATTGACCTGAACCGGGAGATTCCACCGGAGCAGGAAGCGGTTGCATTCTACCCGAAGTTCATGATGGACATTGATGCAGAGGATCTTTTCGCCTACCGGCGGAAATACGCCTGGGCTGCCCGCGATGCGACAGACCATGCGCACCGCCTGCAGATTTACAGCGAGTTCTGGAATGAGGTGAAGAAAGGAAAGGTGATTGTGCTCATCCACCGGGCATTCAGCCGGCTGAAGGTGATGCCCAGCATCATGGACCTGACGACCTTTGCCGGCCAGGGCGTGGATAGGGCAACGCTCCAGCGGATTGTAGACCAGGTCAACCGGAAATATGACTCTTTCTTCACCGAGGTGGAGAAAGCGTATAAGGACGTTATCCGGCTGGAGCAGGAGCGGGTGATCAGCACCGTGGTCAGGCGCTATGGCAGCTTTGACCTGCAGAAGATAGGAATTGAGTTCCGGACCAACCTGCTGCGCGATATGCAGGCAATCCAGCTCCATGCGGATCACGGCGCTGTGGAGAGGCTGGAGCGGGAATTCACTCCTGAGCGCTTCCTGGAGGCTGCGGACAGCGCATTAGCGCGCGTCGGCAAGCCGAGGATAACGGTAGAGCAGGTCTTTCATGGGCTGCTGGCGACCGGGCCGAGACAGCAGCTGTTTCCTACCACCGACAAGATCATCATCCAGTTTGAGCCGACGAGCTTCCTCAGCTTCTGGTATCCTGCTGTCGGGGCTGAATTAATCTGCGAGATTATCCAAGAGGTCAGGAAAGCGTCAAGAACACGCCCCGCCCTTTAGGGCGGGTGTTCTTGAGCGTACTCGGAAATCGCTTGCTTACCCTGTGCTGAAGTATGGCTGGCGTGCGCAAGGCGATTTCCGATACGTCGGGAAAATAGCTTCCTGCTTTTTTTATTCCTCTTCTGGTGAGTCATCTTCAGATTCATCAGCCATTACTTTTCCCTTTTTGCGCAGCTCAGCAGCAATCCGCTTCTGCACGCCCATCAGCTGCTGGAAGGTCAATGCCTCAATCTCCTTGACTTCCCTGCGGTGGCTGGCGATGTCCTCAAACAGTATCTTCAGATTCTGGTCTTTCTGCTTTGCCGGCTTCTGCTTCTGTTTTTTCATCGGTCAATCTTCTTGAGCGGCTTCCACCAGTCATTCATGGACCCCTGCTCAATCCGATGGAGCAGGCGTTTTGCAGAGATTGTCTGGAGAATGCCGCGGATATTGTCTATCCAATTCTGCGCGTCAGGAAATCCCTGCTCCGTGTATTCTTTTGCCTGCAGCGCGTTCTCCAGGAGATCAGCATCGCGCGCAATACGGGACTCTGGCGTCTTTTGATCCTGGAATTCACTCAGAAGCGGCAAGATGCCGGAAAGGGGAGCTGCCTGCTCTGCCGCTGCCTGACGCTCTGCCTGGCGGAAATCAATATAGCGGTGCCCTACTTTATGCAAATCATTGAGCCTAGTCTCATGGATATCGTGGAACAGGCAGAGCGCTGCTGCGTGCTCTGCATCCTTTTTTTCCTGCTGCGCAAGGAGATAGGCAAGCGCTGCCGCGCGAAACGTATGCTCAGCGACAGATTCCGGATTGGTGATGCCCAGCAGCCACCAGCCGGAGCGCTTGACTCTCTTGAGCTGGCCGAGCTCAAACAGGAAATTGACGAGAGTCTTATCGTTTCCTGGTGTCATACATCATCTCTTCCAAGCGCTGCAGGTTGTATTTGATGCTGTCGCTCTTTTTCCTCAACAGGCCGTTCCTGAAGTCAAACTGCAGAAATTGGCCGTAGAGCTCCTCAACAAGGGCAGTGGCATTGGCTGCCTGCTCTTGGTTGCCTGCAATAATAGAGTTAGTGGCAAATCTGACCATCTCTCCGGTGAAGTCAGCAATGCCTGCAAGATAGTCTTCAGTAGCAACTCCGATCTCTTTCCTGGAAGGGAGTGTGCCTTTGCTCCGAAAGACGAGAAATACCATGGCTTCTGCATATTCCTGTGCTGCCGCGCTGGAGGCGCCTTCGTCATGATCATTCCCTTGTGCAAGGGCATCGAGCCTGCGCTTCTGCTCCTGCAGCTCTTTGCCCAGGCGCCCGGTATTTTTATCATTCCTGTGGATGGCGTAAATCAGTTGCTTCGCCAGCTTTAGCACGTCGCGTGAGGACTTGATGATCTCCTCCCTCCTTTCATCTTCAGCGGCAAGCTCCTCTTTCATGGCAGTGAACTCTCTGGTGTTGAGCATGCCTTATGTGAGGAAGGGGGTGGTATAAATGGTTTACCGAAAGCTTTATATAGCAAAATTCCGCCAGTAGGGGCATGGCTGAATCTGCGTTCCGCGGGATGATTGGATTTTTGGATACGATCGGCATCTATGATGTGGTGCTGCCGTTTGTGCTGGTGTTCACCATTGCCTTTGCCATCCTGGAAAAGACGCGCGTCCTGGGAACTGAAGAGATTGACAAGGTAAAGTACACCAAAAAGCCATTGAATGCGCTGGTTGCGTTTGTCATCTCGTTTTTTGTGGTGGGGAGCGGGGAGCTTGTGGGCATATTAACGACGGTTTCCTCGCAGGC
>JACQNA010000063.1 GCA_016203335.1 Candidatus Woesearchaeota archaeon | reverse complement strand
GCCCCATCCGGGGAACGTCAGTCTTCCATGGCAGTTTCGCAGCCGAGCCGACGGCAACCTCGAAGAGATTTTCAGGGAAGCCGCTCAACAGGGATGGAAAAAGCATACCAATCAAGCTATTCCTATCACCACGCTCAGGTACATAAACAGGAGATAAGCCAGCAGCAAGAGGATGCCATGCCCTCTGCTCATTCTTGGAGATCTGCATAGCATCAGAAAGACTATTACGGAGGCTACCAGCAGGAATGGAAAGGTAAACAGTAAAGTGGTGCGGTCTATGGTATACCCGGAAATCACCGCGCCGCTTCCCAAGGCAAGCAGGGGATTGGTGATATTGCTGCCAATGAGATTGCCGAGCGAGAGGGGATAATATTTCCGGAGTGCAGCGCGTAAGGAGATAGAAAGCTCAGGCAGTGTTGTCCCGATTCCCAGAAACAGGCCAATCAGGTATGCGGGAATGGCAAATAGCCTGGCAACAGCAACGCCTGAATGTACTGCAAGATAGCTGCCGCCAAGCACCATTGCGAGCCCAACAGCCAGCAGCCCGGCATCAGCCAGGGGATGTCCGCTTTTTCCCGGCTTGTGCTGAAGCGCAACAACCCGCTCATATTTGAAGAGGTACAGCAGGTAGAGCAGGTATGCGAACAGCAGAAATCCTGCCTCCAGCCTGGAGATGCGCAGGTCTGCTGCAGCAGCAAAGAGGAGAAGAAGCGCAGCGATCATCACCCCTCCGTCCCGGGAGAGGCGCTGCTTCTTCAGGGAGAAGGGCATGGCCAGGGCGATGGCGCCGAGCAGCAAAGTAATGTTTGCCATGTTCGCCCCCAGAACATTGCCCAGCCCAATGCCTGAGCTCTCTCCCGAGAGGTTTGCAATGCCTGTCATAATATTGTTGGCAATCTCCGGCAGCGAGGTGCCGATTGCAGTGATGACCAGGCCGACAAACAGCGGCGATACCCTCAGGCGATACGCAATGTCCTTGGCAGCAGTCACCACAAAATCGCTGCCGAACCAGAGGCTGATCAGCCCTGCAATAAGCAAAGCAATTGAATCAGAGATCACCAGAGCGCCTCAGCAAGGATAAAGAGCCCGTACAGCGCAACAAAGAATATCCCGTGCTTCCAGGTGATGGCTTTTCTGGTGATAAAGTATACGCCTATCCCGAGCGTGCCGAGCATAAAGGCAGCGGGAACCGCAAGATATCCCAGGGAAATCGGGATGGGCCGGATGACTGCTGCAATGCCAACAACAAAAAGCAGGTTGTTGGTGATTGCTCCCAGGAGATCCCCGAATGCAATGACATCGTGCCTGCGGCGCACCGAGCGGATGGCGACAAAGAATTCCGGCATGGTCATGGCGGCAGAGAGGATAAACAAGCCAAGGAGAAGGACAGGCAGACGAAGAATCTGGGAAATGCCGATAAGCGAGAAGATCAGCCATCGTCCCGCAAGCAGCAATGCAACAATGCCAAAGGCGAATACCAGCATGTCCATCCCGATATGCGCAAAGGGCACATCCTCTTTAACAGCGCCTTTCTCTTCTTCATGGCGGAAAAGCGCATAGACATAGAGCAGGAACACCAGGATGAGTGCTATCCCATCCACCCGGGAGATGGTGCCGTCAAGGGCAAGGACAAAAGGGAGGCAGATAAGCACAAACAATCGGAGGATGCTCTTCCAGTCCAGGCTCCGGTCTCCGGGAATGATTCTGCCGGCAATGGCCATCATGCCGAGCACCACGGTCATGTCCAGGATGCTGCTTCCCAGCACATCGCCGATAACCAGGATGCTGGCTCCCTGAAAAGAGGCGTTTACCCCAGTAACAATATCAGGAAGGGTTGTTCCGAATGCAACAACCAGGAAGCCGATAAGATAGTCCGATATCCCGGTCTTGCGCGCATACCGGATGATGGCAGCCACGACATAATCCGCGCTCTTGATCATGACGAATAAGGAAAGGAGCGCTATCAGGGAGAGGCCGAGAAGTGTGCTCATGCTGCCCTCCTGCTGGCGTGCAGCGCCAGCTTATATATCTCCCCAAAGGCGATGATGCTTCCCGCAACTGCAATGCTGAGGAGCCAGTCCCCTCCATGGAGCGGAGCAGTGCCAAAATATGCTGCAAGCGGTGAGTAGAGGACGATAAGCTGGAAGAGGATGGAGCTTGCAACTGCCAGCAGCAGCCAGGGATTGCGCCAGGCAGTGAGGAATGCAGAGCGGTGCCAGCTTTGGGTGTTGAGCACGTTTCCCACCTGGAAGAGCATTAAGGTAGTAAAGGCGGCAGTCTGCGCAAGCACCAGATCCGGCAGGAACCTGATGAATACCCAGAGCGTGCCTCCTGCCATGAGGATGCTGATCATGAGCATGCGGAATGCTGCATGCCTGGTAATAATGTTTTCATCAATCTTTCTCGGCTTCTGTCGCATCACCTGTGTTTCTGTCGGCTCCATGCTGAGCGCCAATGCAGGCAATCCGTCAGTGAGGAGATTGATCCAGAGGATCTGGATGGCAATGAGCGGCAGGGGCAAGCCGATGATGATCGCGATAAAGATGGTCAGGATTTCCCCAAGGTTAGACGAGAGCAGGTATTCGATAAACTTCAGGATATTGGCATAGATTCCCCTCCCCTCTTCGATCGCATGCACGATGCTCGCAAAATTATCATCAGTGAGTATCATGTCTGCTGTCTCCTTGGTGATGTCTGTCCCCTTGATGCCCATCGCAATCCCGATATTGCTCTTCTGCAGCGCAGGGGCGTCATTGACGCCGTCGCCGGTCATTGCCACAACCTCCCCCCTGCTCCGCAATGCCTCGACGATACTGAGCTTATGCTCCGGATTGACCCGGGCAAAGATGTTTACTTTTTGAACAACGTCAATGAGCTGCTCGTCAGGCACCGCGCTCAATTCCTCGCCGGTCATTGCCTCTCCGCCAAGGCCGATGCTCCGCGCAACCGCAAGGGCAGTGCTTTTGTGGTCGCCGGTAATCATAATCACGCGGATCCCTGCCTCCCGGCACTTCGCAATCGCCTCTGAAACCTCTTCGCGGGCAGGGTCCATCATGGCCTGCAGGCCGACAAAGATAAGGTTATCCTCGCTGATCTTTCCCTGCCCTTCCTTGTAGGCAAACCCCAGGACACGGAGCGCCTGCGCGGCAAACCCTTCAGTAATCTGCAGCGCCTTTTCCTGGTCTGCTTCAGTGATGCGCTGCACTTTTCCGTTTTTGATGATGCGGGTGCAGAGCCTGAGAATAACATCGGGCGCTCCCTTGGCATATACTATCTGTTTCCCGTTAACAGTATGCATGGTTGCCATCCGCTTCCGCTCAGAGTCAAACATGATCTCGTCTGTCTGGGGATGCTGCTCACGCTCATCAGGAATGCCTGCCTTTGCCGCGCTGATAAGCAGTGCAGCCTCTGTAGGATCCCCAATCACCTCGGTGCCGCGTAGGGTTGTGGCATTGCAGAGCATGCCGATGCGGAGCAGGAGCGAGTAGGGTGCGGGATTAACCGGCTTCCTGTTCACGAGAAATTTTCCCTGGGGCAGATAGCCTGTCCCGGTGATGTCTACCACTGCACCATCCATATAGAGCCGCTGGACAGTCATCTCATTTCTGGTGAGCGTGCCGGTCTTGTCCGTGCAGATTACAGTCGCGCTCCCCAGTGTTTCCACGCTCGGCAGCCTGCGGATGAGCGCGTGTTTCCTGGCCATGCGCCTGGTCCCCAGCGCCAAGGTGATGGTCACCACTGCAGGCAGCCCCTCCGGAACAGCAGCAACCGCCAGTGCAATGGCAGCCAGCAGCATGTCGATGAGCGTAACCCCTCCGCGGAGCATCCCTGCAATAAACACCAGAGCTGCTATCGCCATGACCGCAATCCCTAATTTCCTGCCAAGCTGCTCCAGGCTGAGCTGCAGGGGGGTAAGCTTCTCCACGGGCTCTTCAAGCCGTGCAGCGATTTTCCCGATCTCTGTCTGCATCCCGGTTGCAGTAACCACTGCCTTTCCCCTGCCGCGGGCTACCGTAGTGCTTGAGAACACCATGTTGTGCTGGTCATTGACAATGAGGTTTTCGGGAAGCGGTGCAACAGACTTCTCAGCAGGAATGGACTCTCCGGTCAGCGAGCCCTCATTGGTTTCCAGGGCATGGGCATCAATCAGCCTGCCGTCAGCAGGAATCTTATCGCCTGCTTCAAAGATAATAATGTCACCCGGCACCACCTCACGCGCAGCAATGATCCGGAGAGCGCCGCCGCGGATAACTTTGGCGTGAAGCGAGGTAAGCTGCTTCAGGCTGGCAATCGCGCGCTCTGCCCGGTATTCCTGCACAAAGCCGATGAGCGCGTTTAATACTAAAATCACACCGATGACCGCAGCATCCGTGTACTCCTGCGCTGCCAGCGAGATAATCACCGCGCCAATCAGGATATAGATGATAAAGCTCCTGAACTGGCGGAGAAAAAGGAAGAGTAAGGAAAAGTTCTGCTGCTCAACAATCTCATTGGCGCCGTAGCGGGAAAGCTGGCTTGCTGCCTCATCCTCAGAGATGCCGGATGCAGAGCTACCCAAATTCTTCAGTACTTCAGCAGCAGGTTGATTGAAATACATGATGCCTCTTCTTCAGGTGCAGCAGCCAGCCCCGATGGATGCGAGCTCTTCGCCGCTTGCGCACCATTTGGCGGCGGCACATTCGATGGCAGCACGAATGACAGTAGTATTAATCGTCAGCAGCCCCTGCTCTGCCGCAGAGGCCAAGCTCATAAGAAGCGCGAATATCCCAATAAGCGCGAGTTTACCCATGTGCTCTCTGAAGCCTCCGTTTCTTAAAATTGGGGATGTTCTTCTTCCTGATCTTTTCCCACTCCCTCAGCTCTCTCCGGAAGATCTTGGGCATGCTCAGCCTGAAGAACCGCTCAATAAATGCCATCCTGCTCCGGGATCTTTGGCGCTGTATGCTCAGCGCAATGTCCAGCTCATCCATATCATCTCTGTTTTCCATAATCCTGCACCTCCTCTTCCTGCACCCGCTGGTTGGTATGCTCCAGGAAATACTGGATGCAGTCCAGGGCGCAGAAGCTCGCTTTCCGCTGGTCGTCTTCCGGGCCGATCAGCAGGGTGAAATTGCTCGGCAGGTAGGGATTGATGCGGTTGCCGCAGGTGATGCAGAACTTGTTGTGCTTCTCCTTCTTCTCACGGATGTTCTCCTCAACCAGCTGCCGCAGGTAGACGCTCCCTCCCTCAATATCGCCCCGCAGCTTCACCAGCTCGCGGAAGTCCATCAGCCCGATAATGTCTTTCAAGAGATATTTCATCGTTTTTTCCCCTCCTGTGCCTCAAATTTGATATACCATCTGCTGCCCTTGGCGTCATAGCAGAACAGCACATGGTACTTCTTGTGCGGATCCAGACCGAAAAGGAGCGGCATCGGTATTGTGGTCTCGAAGCTGCTGCCTCTCCGATACAGTTTCCGCCGAAGCTCGTTCATTATACTTACTTTCTTGCTTATTTATTTACTTATTTATATACTAAATTTGTTATTATCTTTAATATCATCTTTAGTATCATCTTTATTACTTATTAAACTACTTATATATAAAGG
>JACQNA010000002.1 GCA_016203335.1 Candidatus Woesearchaeota archaeon | reverse complement strand
GTCTGAGAGTGTCATCTGCACGCCGTTCGGTTAAGCCGTACGATTTCACAAATGATTTTTCAGACCGGCTACGGACGCTTTAGGCCCAATAAATGTGATCGCCACTTGTGAACGCTGGTGTTACCGCGGCGGCTGGCACCAGTCTTGCCCACCACTTATTCGCCAATGTATTTACCATTGGCAAAAGCCTTGCTTAACGCAAAGCACTGAGGGTTCCCCTGTCACACTTGCGTGCATTGCAGAGTTTTCGCGCCTGCTGCACCCCGTAGGGCTAGGACCAGTTTCTCAGTGTCCTTCTCGGGGCAACCGCTCTCACGGCCCCTACGGATCTTCGGTTTGGTGGGCCGTTACCCCGCCAACAGCCTATTCCGCCGCCGTCTCATCCTAAAGCGTTGCGTTTGGGAAAAATATCATTCCAGAACACTTCTCCTATCCGGTATTAACCACAGTTTCCCATGGGTATCCCGGACTCCAGGGTAGATTATCGACGTGTTACTGAGCATTTCGCCTCTCTTGCGAGAAGACTTGCATGGCTTAGCCGAACCCTCATAGCAGCGATCTCCCGCAGGATCAACGGGAATTTTCTCCGAAAATTCCCGAGGTCTTCGCTTCGCTCAGACCAACGGGAATTTGTTTCGCAAATTCCCGAGCCTTTCGCTTGCGCTCAAGGCAACGGGAATTCTTTTATCATTCCTGAGTTCCTCACTCCGTTCAGAACAACGGGAATTACAATCCTACTTTATGCGTCGCATTGCTGATTATTTGCCGGAATTGCTTCAACATCACTTATTCATACTTAATGATCACATTAAGCATACACGGATACTGTTTGGCATACCTTTCGTATGCGGGCGGAGAATGGCTGTGGAATCGTATACCACAACGAGAACAGAGAGGGGGAACGAGGTTGTTTATAAATATATCGGAACGTTATTTCCTGTGGATGTTATCCTCGTCCCGCACGCCGCCAGCATGGCGGCAGACGGATTTGCTTCGCAAATCCTACCGATCACCCCGAGGGGGCGTCCCCCGACCGGTCTGCGCCATGGCGGCGTGCGGTAGCTCAAACTTGTTTGAACTGCGGAACGAGCGAAGTAAGTGACCGCATCCGCGAGCAGGCTGCGAAGCAGCCGTCGCACCGCCGGTTTTGGCTCTGCCAAACACCGGTGAGCGAGTGCAACGAGCGATACCGCCAATGGCGCTCAAAAGAATCATGTACTGAGAAATTACTACCATTACCGCCTGATTCTGCGCTTCCGCTCCTTCTTCATGCGCTTGCGCTGCCATTTCCAGCGCATCTGGCCTTTCTTCTTCCAGCGACGTGAGGATCGTTTCATGGCAGAAACAGATACCTTTATATTTATAAACATTATGATTATGCCTGTCCGTTCCTCATTATTCCTTGCGCTTGGAGCACCCTTAATGAATGCCCCCCCACTAACATGCTATCATTGCGGGAAAGAGATTCCCTCTTCTGATAGCCCGCAGGTCACCTTTGTCGAGAAGAGCGATACTGGTGAGATCGCCCTTTCCTTCTGCAGCGACCAATGCCTAGTCCAGTGGATACAGAAGCGCCCTCATGCGATCCCGCCTGTTTCTGACAAATTACTGGCACCTGTATCTGTGCTGGAGGAGAACCTTCTGGCTAACCAGGAACCAGCGTCTGTCGCTGAGCATATCAAGCAGCCCCCGTTTCCCGCATACCAGACATCTTCGACATCTTCCTACATCATTCCTGCAATATATCCTGACACGCCGCCGCAGGCGCAGCCTACCTCCGCTCCTGATTTGATCGCCAAAAATCTCAAGAGCCTCGACCAATTGAGCGGTGAAGTCCAATATGTCGAGCACCATGCCGTACGCCAGCGGCTAAAATACCGCATCCGGCCGAAGACACTATTCGAGCGGCTCAAGGACCGGCTCAAGGCAGTGGGAATCATTCCGTATGACCGGGACAATGAATAACGAGGCACAATGATAAAGAAAAAAGGCTACCAGTGGATATTGTACAACAGCGCGGGAACAAAAGTACTCGGGAAGTTCCGGACCGAGAAGGCTGCGCTGAAACGGGAGCGGCAGATACAATACTTTAAGCATGTGGGGAAATAATAAAACTGCCCCGTTCGGGACTTTCAACGACCCTGTCGTTGGAAGCTACGAACGACAGTGAGCCTGTTTGAACCCGAGTCCCGACCTCTCTTCCGCTTCTGCGCCGAAAGGGTCGGATGATTGGCCGGACTACACCAACGGGGCGTGGGCTCGAGGAGAGATTCCGGAAATTCGCTTTCCTTTTGAACTCCCGACCACTGCCTCACCTAGTGGCACAGCGTGCACATATAAGAGCAGCGCTCTACCAGGCTAAGCTACGAGCCCGTGCAGAAGGTGCTGCTGCGGTATTTAAACGTTACTGAATGCCGTTGCTGTTCTTTCCTATCCAGCCCTTGCTCCGGAATATCAGCAGCATCAGCGCCACGGTTACTCCTATAAAGCCGAGCAGCGCCAGATATGCCAGAGGGTGGTTCTGGAGGGGGAGCACGACGTTCATCCCATAGAAGCCGGTAATCACGGTCATCGGCATCATCATGGCCATGACGATAGTGAGCACGCGCATGGTGTCATTCATCCGATTGGAGGTGAGCGAGAGATAGGAATTCCGCAGGCCGTTAATCCGGTCGAGATAGGTCTTGAGCGCGATATTCACCTTCACTGCATGGTCATACACATCCCGGAAATAGGGGATGAGGCTATTGGGGATAAAGTTCTCGGTCGGCTTTTTCAGCATGAGGCAGACATCAGTGATGGATTCTATCCTCTGCTTGATCTCCAGGATGAGCTTTTCCTTGAGGAAAAGCTTGCCGAGCACGTCCTTATCCGGTCGCCTGATAAACTCCTCTTCAATCGCGCGCAGATCCTCTGAGATGGTGGCACGCAGATCCACATACTTGTCCACCTCTTTGTCAATGATATAGTGCAGGATGTAGTCCTCTCCCCTCCTAATCAGCGATTCCACCCTCTTGGGATTGGCAGCGAGATGCTCAATGGTGTCATTCTCCCGGCGATATACGGCGATGACATAGTGGCTGCCGTCAATCAGGAAAATGGTATAGAACTTCACACTTACCCCCTTGGCTTCCTTGATGCCCTTGAATACGATAACCGTGTTATTATCAAATTCCTCATATTTTATCCTGGTGAGCGGAGAGGCAATATCCTCTGCTGTTGTCGGATGGATGTGGAATCTCTCTGTCAGGAGCGCGATGTCTGCTGCCGTCGGATTCCTGACAATCACCCAGAGGCGGTTTCCTCCTCTCCCCAAGGATGCATTTTTAACCGCTGCTGCATCAACCGGGTACAGCCGCCTGCCCTTGTAGAGAAATCCATGGATCATGCCCTTTCCCGGCTCAAAACTTCTATTTAAACTTATGGTTACTCATACGGCAACCGGGATTCGAACCCGGGTCTCAACCTCTTTGCAGGCATCTGCCTTGGCAAGGTTGTATACTACCACTGTACTATTGCCGTGCGATGGGCCCACCCGGATTCTCGCTGCTTTCGAACCGGGGACCTTCACCTTTCTTCTGGTATGTAAGGCATGTAAGGGTGACGTCATGACCGCTAGACCATGGGCCCCTGGAAGGTTTATTTACCTTTGCTTTTTATAGTTTATCATAACGTTTAAATATGCTGGTATTCTTGGATATGCTATGGAGGAGATTTATTCCCTTATCCTGGACAAGGACGATGTCACCTGGCAGTCCATCATCTATGAGCTTGTGCGGACTGAAAAGATGGATCCCTGGGATATCAACATCTCCCTGCTCACTGCGCGGTACCTGGAGACACTGCAGCACCTGAAAGAGGCGGACTTCCGGCTCTCGGGCAAAGTGGTGCTGGCGGCAGCCGTCCTTCTCAAGATCAAATCAAACAAGCTGGTCGGCGAGGACCTGGTTGAGCTTGAGGAGCTGATGAACGCGCTGCCTGAGGAAGAGGAACATGCAGAAGAGGCAGAATTCCGGCCGGTCAGCAGGGAGGATGCTGCCCGGCTGATTCCCCGCACCCCGCAGCCGAGAAAGCGGAAGGTTTCCATCTATGATTTGGTATACGCCTTGCAGCGCGCATTAGAGGTGAAAAAGAGAAGAGTGCTGCGCTCTATTCCCTTGACAGATATCAATATCCCTGAGAAAAAGCGGGATATTACCTTAGTGATTCGGGAGCTCTATCAGCGGATCAAGCAGCTGGTCACTGGTGGAGCGGCAAAGGTCTATTTTACGCATCTCGTGCCCTCGCAGAACCGGCAGGATAAGGTTGCAGCATTCATTCCGCTGCTGCACCTGAGCAACCAGCGGCGGATTGACCTGGAGCAGCAGGAGCCGTTTGCCGACATCGAGATATCCCTTGCGAGCAAGCGGGAAATGGAAAAGGAGATTTCGTAGTAATACATTTCTTAATAGAAACACATTTAAACGCCATACCCTCTGCCGTTCCTATGGGAGACGGGAATACTGAACGGCTCAAAGAGAAGCAGATGGAACTCCATGTGCACGAGCAGAAGCTCCAGCAGATCCAGCAGTATCTCTCTGCGCTGGAGCAGCAGATTGCTGAGCTGCAGCAGACTGCCGAGGCGGTGGGAGAGATTGCCCAGCTCAAGCCGGGGGCATCTTCTTTTGTCCCTATCAGCAGCGGCATCTTCGTCAAGGCATCGCTTGACCATGCTTCTGAATTCCTCGTCAATGTGGGAGCGCATACTGCAGTTACCAAGAGCAAGGATGAGGTGCTCAGCCTGATCACCAGCCAGATGGGCGATATCAAGGAGATGCAGCAGAAGCTGGCAGAAACTTTTCTGCAGCTTCGGGGAGCGGCTGAGCGCGTCCAGCAGGAGATGAGCCGCATCTCCCCGGGGTAGCGATGTTCAAGTTCCTGAAAGACAAGCTCAAGCAGGTAGTTTCCCGGTTCTCGCAGCAGGTAAAAGAAGAGGAGGCTGCTCAGGTTTCTCCACCAGTACCGGTCTCTCCGCCTGCTCCTGGGCCTGAGGCAGGGCTGGAAGAACAAAAACGAGCAGAGCCAGCACAGGTTCCTGCACCGCAAGCTCCAGCACCACTTCCCGAGCAGCCTCTGAAACCTGTGCAGAAACCGGCACCAAAGCCTGCACCCCGGGCGATACCACCAAAACAGCCATCATCTCTTCCATACCGAACACCTGCTCTGGCACCGCAACCAGCGCTGCAACCACCAGCACAACCGCAAAAAGAGCAGCCTGCCCAAAAAAAAGGCATATTCCAGAAGATTACTGAGCGCTTCACCAAAACCATTATCTCTTCTCAGAAATTTGATGAGCTTTTTACTGAGCTGGAGATTGCCCTGCTCGAGGGCAATGTGGCAATTGAAGTCATTGAGAAAATCCGCGATGACTTAAAGCGGGAAATCGTCGATACGCCGTTCTCCCGGGGAAGGGTTGAGGATATCATCACGCAAAACCTGAAGAAGAGCATCAGCGGGCTGTTTATTGCCCCCGGTGTTGACCTGCTTGCCCGCATCAGCGGGAAAAAGCCGTTTGTGATATGCTTTGTCGGGGTGAATGGCAGCGGGAAGACCACTGCCCTGGCAAAGCTCGGCAGGCTGCTGCAGGAGCAGGGGAAGACTGCTGTATTTGCCGCTGCTGACACCTTTCGGGCTGCCTCGATTGAGCAGCTCCAGGAGCATGCCGCTGTGCTCGGCATCAAGGTGATCAGGCACGATTACGGCAGCGACCCGGCAGCGGTCGCCTTTGACGCCATCTCCTACGCACGGGCAAAGGGCATTGATGCCGTGCTCATTGATACGGCGGGCAGGCTGCACTCCAACACCAACCTGATTGACGAAATGAAGAAGATTATCCGGGTTGCGAAGCCAGACCTAACCTTGTTTGTGGGAGAGAGCATCACCGGAAATGACTGTGTGGAACAAGCAAGGCAGTTCAGCGAAGCGATTCCTATTGACGGCATCATTCTGACCAAAGCAGATATTGACGAGAAGGGCGGTGCTGCAGTTTCAGTCAGCTATGTCACCAAAAAGCCGATACTTTATCTCGGCACCGGGCAGGGCTATAGCGATTTGCAGGAGTTCAGGCCGGAGATGGTGATCGAAAGCCTGGGGCTATCATAACCTTTAAATAGCCTTTTCCCGCTTGCTGCCGCATGGCATTCTTCGACATTGCCCTGCGGTTCATCCTGGCATTCGTGTTCTTCACGCTGACTGCTTTGCTGCTCCGCGAGGGGGCTGCCCTGCTCCGGATTGACGGGAGCATCAGGAAGGCATCACTGGCAAGCGTATTCCTGGCTGTGCTGCTGCTCTTCTTCAGCTTTATCCCTGCATTTCCCTGGCTGCTCCTGGTGATTGTGATCGGCTTTTACTTCCTTGTCCATTACCTCTACGAGCTGGAATGGGCGCAGGCGCTTTATCTCTGGCTGTTCTGGCTTGCCGGGTATGTGCTGATCGGAGCGCTGCTCACGCTGCTGCTTATGCTTATTTGAACTCGATAGAGCGGTTGTAATATATTCCCTGGCGGAGCTCGACCGGGCGCCAGCTGTCCTCTACCAGCTCTGCCTGGAGCCATGCTGCCAGTGCCTTCGGATTGCCGATGGTTGCGCTCAGGCCAATAATCTGGATAGTGGGAACCAGCTCCCGGAGCAGGGTGATAATAACTTCTAATGTCGGGCCCCGCTTCGGATCATTCAGGAGATGGATCTCGTCAACAACCATTACCTTGACATACGCTATCCATGGCGCATGGTGGCGGAGCAGGGAGTCTAATTTTTCCGATGTGGTGAGGATAAGGTCGTATTCAGCCAGGTGCGGGTCCGCAGCGTCGATATCGCCGATGGAAAGGGCGATCCGCGCCAGGCTGCCATATTTCCGCTTGAATTCCTTAAACTTTTCGCTTGCCAGCGCTTTCAGGGGAGCGATGTAGAGGGCTTTCCCTTCCCCTTTCATGATCGCCTGCATGGCAGCCAACTCAGCAATGAGCGTCTTTCCCGAGGCGGTTGGTGTGCAGACCAGGAGGGATTTCCCGCTGAGAACTCCCTTTTTTATTGCCTTTTCCTGAGATGGGCGGAGCTCGGCAATGCCTTCTTTTTCCAGCGCTGCATAGACCTCTTCCGGTATCTGTGCACGGATATCAGTAAGCTGCATACTCATCAGAAACCATCTGCTCTTATAAATCATGCGGTTATCGTATACTCAAAATAATCGTCCCAGGGGTTCTCTAACTCCATCATTTCATAAATGCCTAATTTCTCAAAATATCTCCTGAAAGGTCTCATTGAATTGCCGTGCGCAGAGATGGCAACATTAACCTTGTTTTTCTTCATATATCTTATTAAATATTTAATGAAGCTTAAAACCCGTTTTTCAACAGTCTTTATACTTTCTCCATCCGGCGGAGGAACATTATAAGAGCGGTGTATAAT
>JACQNA010000057.1 GCA_016203335.1 Candidatus Woesearchaeota archaeon | reverse complement strand
GAGGTGCACTGGCAGCAGACAAGATTGCGCAGCACGCATCTTTTTTCAGCTTCGGCACCAATGACCTGACGCAGATGGGCTTTGGCTTCAGCAGGGACGACGCAGGCAAGTTCCTCAAGCAGTATGTGGACAAGAACATCCTGGAGCACGACCCCTTCCAGACATTGGACACCGAGGGCATCGGCCAACTCATGCAGATCGCCATCCAGAAGGGAAAATCAGCAAGAAAAGAGCTCAAGCTCGGCATCTGCGGCGAGCATGGGGGAGATCCGGCAAGCATCATATTCTGCCACCAAATCGGGCTGAACTATGTCAGCTGCAGCCCCTTCCGCGTGCCGATTGCGAGGCTGGCAGCGGCGCAGGCAGCGCTGCAGTAGAAGGTTCTGTTTTTGCTTCGTCTTTTGTTTTTTTGGGTATCATACTTAATAATACAGAATATTTTACTAACCCCGCTCATGTTGGCACTTTGCCGGAGAGCACCTCGCCGCTTGTCCGCCACGGCGCTCCGAAAGCCTTAAATATGAATATCATATGAGTATGAGCAGGTGATTATTATGGAATTTGAGGTTGCAACAATCGGGGAACGTGGGCAGGTAGTTATACCGCAGCAACTGCGGGAAGAGATAGGCATCCGGAAAGGGGACAAGTTTATGGTTCTACGAAGGGGGGATATGTTTGTGTTCAAGAGACTGCACGCCCCCAGCACGGCTGATTTTGAACGGATGCTCAGGAAGGCGCAGGAGCACGCAAAAAAGCAGGAGCTTCGGCAGAGCGATGTTGAGGAAGCGATTCAGCGGGCGCGAGGGCGATGAGCGTACGTGCAGTCTTGGATACAAATATTTTTATCTCCGGCATCCATTGGGCAGGTGTTCCGGAAAAAATTCTTCGGGCGTGGATAGATGGAAAATTTATTCTCGTCTCTTCCTTGCCTATCATTGACGAAATTGTCAGGACGCTGATGGCGTTTAAAGTGCCTCTCGAACCGGAAGACATCTCGTGGTGGGAAAGTTTGCTCCTGGAAAAATCTCTGCTCGTATTTCCCGCTCAACCTCTCTCTGTTGTTCAGGCAGACCCAAAAGATGATAAATTCATTGAGGCAGCGGTGGCGGGAAACGCACAATATCTGGTAAGTAGGGATAGGCATCTCCTCAATATCCAGAAATATCAGCAGATTACGATTCTTTCTCCAGAAGAATTTCTGAAACGCGTAGGATAGTGCAGCCACCCATTACCCACTCCTTCACCATAATTCTTTTAAATATGCCCCTTCTTTATCCCCTTATGTTCAGCTTTCTGAAAAAGCTCAGGAAACCGAAGGAGCCGGAGAAGCTGGCTGTCCCCGGCCATGTGCTCCACCTCCATATTGAGGAGTGGTCTGCTCCCCTCCTCGAGCGGTTGAGCCAGCAGCTCCATCGCTACCAGGCAGGCATGCGCGGGGAAATAGCAGAAACAAGGCAGGCCATCACTGCTCTCATGCAGGCGCGCCTGAGGAATGAGAAGATTCCCGAGCAGCACAAGATCCTGATGCAGGGCAACCGGGAGATTTATGCCAAGCGGGTCCAGCAGTTTCTTGATACCTTAGTTCTTCCGGAGGACTACCCTGGCCTGCTCCAGTTTGCCGAAACCTTTGCCCAGGCTATGGAATCTCTCCATGAATCAACGCAGAAGAGCTATGCTGTCCTGCAGCAGTTCCTTGCCGATGAGGCGTATGCAGTTGCTTCCTCCCTGAAGAAGCTCGAGCAGCTCACCAAGGACATCATGGCGCTGGTTGGCGAGCTGAACCTGCCTGCCATTGACCTGCTCAAGCGAAGTGTGCAGGCGCTCCAGAAAAGCATGGCGGCGCAGGGGGCACTGAACAGCGAGATTGAGTCCGTTGAGCAAAGGCTGAAGCAGCTCCAGGCAGAGCACCAGCAGCTCCTCGGCAAGCTCGAGCAGTTCAAGCAGGGCGAGAGCTTCCGGCAGTTCCAGGGCATCAAGGCGGATATTGAGCAGCTGGATCAGCAGCTTGCTTCCCACAGCCAGGGCCTTGTCCAGGCCATCCGCCTGATTGAGCATCCCCTGAAGAAATACGGCAGGTTCAGCCAGGATGAGAACCTGATCCTTGCATACCTCCGCGATCCAGTCACCGCATTATTAAACGACCCTGTCCTGCATATCCATGAGGTGCTTGCCCGGCTGCAGAAGAGCATTGCTGCTGACCAATTCTCGCTGGGGGAAAAGGACCCGGAAAAGATCCTTGCCAATGTCCGCGCCCTGGACTTGGGATACCTCACCCAGTTTGTCAAGCAGCACCAGGAATTGCAGGCAGCGAAGAAGTCAAGACAGGAAGAGCTGCGCAGCAGCAAGGCGATTGCAGAGATTGAATCACTGACAAAGCAGCGCAGGGAGAAAGAAGAGCAGATTGCCTCTGTCCAGCGGGAGCGCGGCGAGAGCATCAAGCGCTATGACGCAATTAATCTTCCGGAGATGCGGCAGCAGATTGCGGAGAGGATTAAGGCAATCTTTGCCAAAGAAGCTGTCATTGAGTGAACCGCTTCCTGTTCTCCTCCAGCGCCTTGATGCCCGGCAGGGTTATCCCTTCCAGGAAATCCAGCGCCGCGCTTCCCGCGGTGCTGACATGCGCATACTTTCCTGCAAGCCCCATGCTGTTCACCGCATGCACCGTATCCCCGCCGCCGACAATCACCTCTGCAGAGGCATCCGCAAGCAGCTCTGCAATCCCCTGGGTGCCTGCTGCAAACTGCTTCCACTCAAACTTGCCCATGGGCCCCACCCACACGATGGTCTTTGCCTTGCCGATAAATTCCCCGTATGCCGCAATAGTCTTCGGCCCGATATCCAATCCATAGAATCCGGCTGGTATCTTGTCTGCAGCAACTGTCCTGGATTCGCTGTCCTCAGCAAGCGCAGGAGCAACAACGATATCCTTGGGCAGAGAGATCTTCGGATTCTTCAGCAGCAATGCAGCAACCTTCACCTTGTCGCTCTCAGTCAGGCTCCTGCCGATCTCATACCCCTTTGCCTGGAAAAAAGTGAACACTAATGCCCCGCCGAACAGGATATGCTCTGCCGTATTCAGCAGGTTGTTGATGAACGCCATCTTCGCGGATATCTTCGCTCCGCCGATAATCGCGACCAGCGGATGGCTGGGCTTCAGCGCCTTGCCCAGGGAAACAACCTCTTTCTCCAGCAAAAGCCCTGCAGCAGCGGGCAGGAACTTGGGAATGTCCACAACCGAGGCATGCTGCCGGTGGCAGACGCTGAACGCATCATTCACATAGCACTGGCCTAATGCGGCAAGCTTCTGCGCAAGCCGCTCCCTCGCCAATGTGTCCTGGCTCGTCTCTTCCGGATGGAAGCGGATGTTCTCCAGCATGATGATGTCCCCGGGCTCCATGTCCTCCACACCATCCATGACCACCCTGCCCTCGATGCCGGCAATCTTCCTGACGCGCTGGCCGATGATCGCGCTCAGCCGCTCCGCAAGCTTGTCCACCCTGAGCTCTTCCACCGGCTTTCCGCTAGGGTCGCCCAGGTGCGTGATGAGGATTAGCTTTGCCCCCTCATCAATAAGATACTTAATGGTGGGGGCCGCCGCATGGATCCTGGTGTCGTCCGCAATCTCGCCGTTCGGGTGCAGCGGCACATTGAAGTCCACGCGGAGCAGCACTCGCTGCTCAGAAACCTGCAGTTCTTTGAGGGTGCGAAGGGGCATGAGATATGCGTGTGGCAGGGGTATTTATAATTTGTTGTTGTGGACAACCAGCTAATACTAAAGGGTATTGCATCCCTAAATATCACTAGTTAATTATCTTCTTGGACTCTTGCTTGCTACTCATATATCGAGTATATATCCCTAAAACCCTACTGATTTCCTTGATTACAGAGACCAACTTACCCTGAATTTCTTG
>JACQNA010000049.1 GCA_016203335.1 Candidatus Woesearchaeota archaeon | reverse complement strand
GAAGAGGATATTTATAAATCTTCCTATTTTTTACTACTTATAAATAATAATAGTATATGCGACGGAGAAGATGGAAAAGTATTTCTTTAGTTACTATATAGTGATTAAAATAGAAAGATTTATATAGAAGCGATACTTCAACAATGGCAGAGGAGGTATTTACCATGGAAACCAATGCAATAAGTATGGTATCAGCAAATCAAGGAGATGTATATATCCACAGGTATACGCCGGTATTCGTTGCAGAGCGGGGCGTTTTTTCAGTTCCCGAGAATGTACTGGGATTTGATGTTGTTGCAGCGATACAAGCAAAGCTGGGAAGGCTTGCTGATGAAAAAGGCGGCGCTGTTGGGAAGATTGTTGATGTCTACCGCTAAGAGGCAGGAACATGATAGATCTCAGCAGGCGCGGGTTTTTAGCATGGGCAGCACTCGCGCTCGGGGAAGCAGCATGCGGATGCTCCTCAGTGCAGCAGATGGCTAAGAACCAGCCTGCTGCTGTTCCTATTTATGTACCTTCTATTGAGTTATCACCATTTTCAGAATACCATCCCTTTGCCCAAGAAAGACAGCACGCACTTGATGACCGGCTGTTGGGAATGTATATCACTGAACCGTTGAGTATAAATGAGCTCTTGCTGTCAAATCTTCTTCTGGGCAGAGGGCCTATCCAAAAACCAGTGAACAATCCAGTGATGAGTGTTGAGGTATCCGATATGCATCAGTTTGAAACTGATGTGCTGCGGGCTGCAGCAGAGCTTGGATACACAAAACAGGCTATCCAGACAATGCCTATTCATGATGCGGTGCTGACGAGCGGAAAGATAGTTGCGCACCAGTTGGATTACGCCCACGGCATGATTTCTGATGCGGAGAAAGAGCGCCCGGAAAGCCCAGAAGCATATATGTACCTTACCTTACTCGAAGCATTGACAGGCATAGATAAACGAAACGAGATGGCAAAGCAAATCGATAATGCGCCAGATGATATTATTTTTGCGAAGAGGCAGGGGATCTGCCGGAATTATGCCGGGGTAAATGCAGCTGTATTCTCTGTACTCAAAAAATTAAATCCCGGGCTGAAAAATACATACATGCGCTATTATTCTCCCGAGGATATCGGGCATAGTATGGCTTTGCCGCATGCATGGAACATGGTTACTACCCTAGAGGATACGGCAGCCGGAAAGAAGCTGCAGGTGACGTATGTTGACCCGACATGGCTAGACACCAGGAGGAAAACAGCGCGGAATGATGGCGAGATGCACAATGGTGGTGAGGAAGAGATGTACAATGCGCTGGACAATGCACATTTCGGAGAGGGGTCATTTGTCGCACAAGTATATCTGGCGCAGCTCTATGAGGCCCTAGGCTATGAACAAAGGATGTATAGCGAGCGTTTCACAGTCCCACGCCCTGTATTGGGCAGATATCTGTCGCATGCGTTTCAGCAGCGGATTGGGCTGTGTGAGCGCCTTATCCAGAGAAGCAGCGAGAGCACCATCCACCTATTCCAGGACTCCTTCCGTGCAGCTGTTGAGGACATGACGCATAAAGATGTCAGCATATTCTTGAAGTTTGGTAATGATATGCATCTGATGAAAGGTGAAGAAGTAGAAAATCTGCGGCGAATATATACCACCGCGATGCAGCATGACCCTTTGCTGGTGACAAGGCAAGAGATTTCCCTATTGGATTGGCAAAGTGGCAATGGCCAGGATAAGGACAAATTAGTTGCCCATCAAGTTAAAATAAGCCCTGACACCTTATTTAGGAAAGTAATGCAAGAGTATACCCAACAACAGCATGGGGAAAACAACAGATAAAAAAGGAAAAATAAAGAAGTATTCTTACGCCTTCCCCAGTATCCTGAATACCTTAGTTCCGCATGATGGGCATTCTCCCTTCATTGCCTTCATGCCGTTCTTCATGGTGGTTTCCTTGCCGTTGGAAATCTCAACCTGCTTTTTGCATTTCATACATCTTCCTTTAGTCATGCGCTCTCCCTCCTCAGTATCGTTTCGTAGTATCGCATATCAGTGGTTTCTGCTCACCACAACAGCCTCCTACTCCTACCTCTATATAAACCTATGGGAAATCGCTGAAGGAAAAGGCTATTGATTTCTTTACTTGGTGAGGATAACTCATGAGCTGAACAGCGCCCGCTGGGAAAGGAGCATCGGCAGTGCCAACGGCTTCCAGGGCTTTCCAGCTGTTTTGGTACGGATCTCCTGGACAAGCTGCTCCTGGGTATACTCTTGCTGCAGCCCACTCTCCCGCAGCCTGGTCATGAGCATTTTCCCCTGCATCTCCTTATCCCCTACTACCACAATATACGGCACCCATTCCTCTTCTGCCCGCTTAATGCGCTTGCCCAGGGTATCTTCATTGTCATCCACATCAGCCCGCACCTCCTGGCTGAGCAGCTGCCGGCAGACTGCCTCGGCAAGCTTCAGATGCTTCTCATTGGAAACCGGGATGATCCTGACCTGTGTTGGAGCAAGCCAGAGCGGAAGAGAAGGCTTCTTTCCTGCCTGCTGCTCCCGGTATGCCTTTTCCAACAGCGCATAGAGCACCCGCTCAATCGCTCCGGAAGGAGAGCAGTGCAGGATATAGGGGATAATCTTTTTAGTGTTATCCTTGTCTGCAAAGGTCAGGCCATACCGCTCCCCATTCTCCACATCAATCTGGTCAGTGCAGAGTGCGGCTGCCTTCTGAAGAGTATCCACAAAGTTAAACTCGTATTTCAGGATAAAGTAGAATGCGCGCTGCTCCCACATCTCAATAAGAGCTGGCTTGCCAAAGATCCGGACAATCTCCTTAATGAAGTCTTTATGTTCTTTATAGAAATCGCTCGTTACCCGGAGAGCAAGCTCAAGCTCATCAAGGGGGAGCCCGATGCCAGTAATGACATCCATGCAGAGCTGCAGCCTTCTCCGGTACTCCTCCATTGCTTGCGGCAGGCTTCCGCAGAGCGCGTGCACATCAGGCATGGTAAAGGCGCGTAATCTGCGCAGCCCGGACAGCTCGCCAGACTGCTCCCTGCGGAAGCTGTACCTGGTCAGCTCATAGAGGCGGAGGGGCAGGTTCTTATAGGAGACCTGCGCATCATGGGCGATCAGGAACTGCCCAAAGCAGGCAGAGAAGCGCAGGAAGAAGTTCCGCTTGTCTGACTCAATCACATACTGCCTTGCGGGGAACTTTGCCAGATACTTGGCCAGGCTCGGGTGCTGCATGTCATACATGATAGGCGTTTCCACCTCTAACCCGCCATACGCAACAGTCATGTCGGTGATATAGGTCTCCAGCAGCTTTTTGATCAGCCTGCCCTTGGGATAGTAGCGGAAATGCCCGGAATCAGATCCAGGCTCATAGCCGACAAGCTCCAGCTTTTTCATCAGGGAGACATGCGGCGGCTCCTGCTTCGCAACCCTGGCCTTTGCCATCTCATACTTGGCGAAGAGCTCTAGGTTCGGGTGCTGGGCAAAGGAAAAGCCGGTAATTGCATTGTCCTGCATTTCAACCTCATGCAGCTTTCCTGCAGTGTCCAGCACAAACCAGCTGGACTCCAGCTTTTTCTCTGCTGCAAGCGCAGTAGCCTCCTCTGCTTCTGCAGAGAACTCCCTGCTCAGCTCAGCAAGCGGATGCCCCTTGCAACTGATGGTGAATTCCTTGTACCAGCCGAATGGGGCGCGGATAACAGTATAGCCCATCCCTTTCAGCTCCTTTTCTGCTGCAGTGAGCACCTGCAGCGCGGTCTTCGGGCTGCTCGGCGTGCTGCTCAGGTGAACGTAAGGGTAGAGAACAATCTTCTTTGCACTCACCTGGGAGGCGATATCCGCAACCTCATGCACATACCGCCGCGCCACAGCTGCAGGATCCCGCTCATCCCGCTGCTCCACCGAGCTGAACACCACCAGGCATTCCTGCACCTGTTCTGCATGGGGAGAGATGTCTTCCGCATCCTTGATCGCCTTGCTTTTGGCAGTGAAGGATATCTGGTTGGCGTGCAGGGCTAAGATGCGCATGTGGGGATGGGTGAGAAGGGTGTATTTATATTTTGTTATGGTTGATGAGTCTTTCCCCTCACCGGGAGAAGCCATGCTTCCGGAAAAGCGCGTCAATCTTCCGGCTGATCTCTGTATCGAGGTCAACATTGCATGAATTTGCCAGTATAATTGCCTCCAGAATGACGTCAACAATCTCTTCTTTGAGATTAGCGTCGTCAAATAAGTCCGGGCGAATGTGCTTATTGGATAATTGCCTTGCCACTTCGCCCAATTCTTCTGTTAAATGGATATAAGATAATTCCGGAGTCAAATTGAAATTTTTTGCTGATGCCCGCTTCTTAGCAAAATCAACAATTCGTTCTTCTATCTCTTTGATGTCCATGATATGAGAGTTATTCAGGAGTTTATTAATATGCCGGAAAAAAGTCGGCTGTATTCCGCAGTGACATATGTCACCACCCTTAAAATTCAGCGTGTTTTGCTGAATTTTGGTGGTGTACATG
>JACQNA010000004.1 GCA_016203335.1 Candidatus Woesearchaeota archaeon | reverse complement strand
CATTGTATTGTCCATAATCTAACAATGGACTGAGATTTGTGCTGTCCTTCTTAATCATATTATCAATTTTTTCTGTTTGTTGCCCGCTACAACTAACTAAAATTAACAAAATTAACATAACAAATCTTGTTGGCGTAAAACCACATCCCTTGCTTTCTATCTACTGTTAATGACATGGCTATAAATACTTTTCTACATTTGCCTTTAATTTCCTAAAAAAACAACTGCCCTTTTTAGAACCGTATTTCATTTGCTATAGTACATTCACCTGCGCCCATACAAACTCCCCTGCCTGCGTTCCATCAACCAGCGCAACCTGGAATAAATACTCCCCGGCAGCAAGATTTGGGATAGTATACTCCTCAACCAGCCCCTCGTTGATTGCAGTTATCATGCCGCTTCCCAGATTATTCACCAGTATCCGCACCCCGGAAAGCCGCGACCTGCTCGGCAGGGGAATCAGCCAGCGCAGCGTAACGCTGTTCCCTGCTTTTTCCGCCTGCAGATTGGAAACCCTATCCGGCGGCAGGTCATCTACCTCAATCACTTCAACCAGTGTAACCTGTTTCATGGCATTGCCATACGCATCAGCCGGCACCACTGCAGCATAATATGCCTGCCGATCCAGCCCATGATCATAGCCGTTCAGGGAAGAAAGCACCAGCTGCCGCTCGCTGGCAGCTGAAATGTTTGCCGGATTGCTCAGATCTTTGCTGACTTCGGTAAACGGGGTTTTCGCATAATAGATTCGGTACTCAGCAATATCCTGCTCAGCTCCTGCATCCCAGCCCAGAAGCAGCTGGTTCTCCGCTTCCTCAACATCATGCGCGCGCACCCCAACAGCTGCAGGCGCTGTCGTATCAGGAATAGAGAGCGCAAGCCGGATATCCGGCCGTTGCATCCTCCCTTCAGCAAACAATTCTGTTTTCCCGGCTACGCAGAGCCGGAATGTCCGCTCAGGCAGCAGCCTGCACTGAGGAATTCCTCTCTCCGCGCTCTGGATATGGAGCACTCCTCTCTCTTTCACCAGCGCCAGCGCATCTCCCTTGACGGTTTCCCGCTTCCCATCGCGCTCGATCTCCAGGGTGAATGATTGCCCGTTTGTTGCATAATGCACGACCTTCTCTGCAAGCGGAATCGCGATAGTCATCCCCTCATTTACCGTATAGCTGCCATCTTCCTCCAGCGAGAATGCATACTCCTGTTTGCCATCATCGCTGATCTGCAGCGTGCATCCGCATCCCTCTCCGATGCTCGCTGCGCACTGCTCCGCAAACACCAGGAATTTGCGCAATGCCCGCTCATCATCCCGAGCACAGTCCTGCTCCCATCCTAAAGAAGCAGCCTGCCCGGCAACGCACTGCTGCACATCAGCAGCAGTGCTGCACTCCTGCTGGATGCGGGAAACGCCGGTACGGACGTCATCGTACTGCCGGATATCATAATCAACCGCAACCCGGAATGATGGCCGAATGGCATACTGCACTGTTGTCTGCTCTTCGCGTGTCGCAGATCCGGTAATCTCAGGAAGGCCTGCTTCCAGCTCGCGAAAGCGCTCAGCAGCAGCAAGCACCTTGGGCACATAGTTTCCCGTAATTTGCGGAAACGGCAGGCAGCCGGCATACTCAGTAAATGACTTGCCGCACCTCTCCTGCGCCCGAATGACGCTGGCAGGCCCGGCATTGTATGCAGCAAGCGCATCCTCCACATTCTTGAACTGCTTCAGCCGGCGCGCGATATGCGCAATCCCGTACTTAATATTGGTTTGCGCATCAAGCAATCCGGCAGCATCCCCCCGATACCCTTCATCCCACGCAGTCCCGTACAGCAATTGCATGTACCCATAGCTGCAGCTTACCTGGTGGAACGTGCCCTGCGGGGAGGTAATGGAAGCATCACATGCATACTGGCTGCACTGCAGCGTATCCGCAATCCGCTCCCATCGCTGCTCCAGGCTCGCCTCGCATCGCAGCGCACCAGGATTCCAGCTGCTTTCTGCAGTGATGATTCCCAGGACAACATACGGATCAACACCCTCTGCAGCAGCCTGCTCTTTGACAAACACCCAGAGCGGATCGTTCTGCTGGACATACCGCTTAAAAATCTCCTCAACCCGGGCAGCAGGAGCAGTCACCCGGGGAATCGGCCGCTCCCGGACAGCGTTTCCAACCTTGCGCGTGATCAGCACCTCGCGGGGAGCGCTTCCTATAATCTCCAGCTGCTCGCCAGGAATAAAAAAATAATAAAAATCATCAAACAGGGCTACCTTGCTCAGGGGGGAATGCAGGTTCTGCTGGATAACCTTGCCGAGCTCAGCTTCGGTGTTTGGGATGCATCCGTCCTCATCCCAGCGCGCAAATCCCGCGCTGCTGCCGCAGGGAAACGTTGCAAATCCCCCTCCCGTTGCAAGATCAACAACAGCCTGCTTGCTTGCCAGCAGCGCTGCCGTATCCACATAGAGCAGGAACTTCTCCCCCTCCTGCATGGTGCCCAGCGCCTCCATCTGCAGCTCACCGATCTGGCGCTCCCGGAGCTGCAATCCCTCCCGGATGTCGGCAATATAATACACAGCAAGCGCTACAATAAATCCCGCAAGGAGCGGGTACATCAGTATCGCGCTTTTCTTGTCCATCAATACCCCAGCTGCACCCGCACCTCTTGTTTGGGATGCGGCAGCACAACCTCAATAAACTGCTGGTGGACCAGCCGCTGCACCTCGGGCTCGTAATTCCTGGGCATGCCGTCAATCGTAATCTTCATGCGCCAGCCCGCACTGAGCCGCTGCGAAAAATATTCCAGCAGATGGGCGCGGAAAAGCCCGTCATAAGGGGGTGTGCGCGAGCGCAGCACAAACTCCGCACCACTGATCGTTTCACCCTGCACCGTAGCCTG
Organism: Candidatus Woesearchaeota archaeon; assembly: GCA_016203335.1. Taxonomy (GTDB): domain Archaea; phylum Nanobdellota; class Nanobdellia; order Woesearchaeales; family JACQNA01; genus JACQNA01. Next base: position 4,535 of record JACQNA010000004.1, on the reverse strand, counting down.
CTCCTGCAAGAATCTCAGGAGATACTGCGTTGCCTCATAGCGCGCTTTCTCTTCAGCAAAATCACGCTCAGCTCTCTGCTCTTTCCCGGCAATCAGGCCAAAAAAGAAGAGCACAATCACCCCTAAGCCCAGCATGACCACGATGAACTCGATCCAGTCATCCACCTGCCCGCGCTTATCCATGCTCAATATACACCCTCCCGGAGATAAACCTTCCATTATCCGCTACCAGGACATCATACTCTTTTCCGCGGAATGGAGAGGCAAATGCAGCGCTCTTCACCTGCTTCCCTCCCATGCCCATCCGGATAGCTTTGCTGGTGCATCCTGCAATCTGCTCATCAGAAAACTTTTCCGGATCAACAACAGCGGGATAAGTCCGGAGAGTCAGGGGATCCTGGTACGCCAGGCAATCTTTGCTGCTCAGCAGCCGCTGCACCAGGAGAAACTCTTCCAGCCCGGAAGGAATATCTGCCTCCTGAACATCACCTGCGCTGATGATGCTGATTAACGCGATGCATGTCGCGGTGAACGCCAATCCAAAGACAATGTAAAACACAGTCTTTGATCCCTCCATCTCTGCGCGCTTATTCATAATATTCCCCCAACCCTGCCTCTAATCCCGCGGCGATTGCCGCTGCGTCGCTGATGCCGGTTTCAATAAATACTGAGGGTGCAGGCGCTGCCAGCACGCCCATCTCCGCAGGAATCTCTCCCAGCAGAATAATCGCCCGCTCATCCGCAGGAAGCGCGTTCACCAGCACGCATGCGAGCCTGGCGCTTGCAGGGGCAGAGCGGTATCTGCCGTTGATGTACGCAATCGTATCATTATTGTCGCTCCCAACAACCCGCAGCCCGACCAGCACCCCGGCATTGCTTTGCCGGGCGCGCTGCGCCCGTTCCTCACTGCTTACCTCTTCATTGAACTCCAGGCTGCTGCTTGCCATAACAGGAAATTTCCCATTGTTCCGCAGGGTGAATGCCGCAAGCCTGCCAACAGCCGCAAGCCCGCCCCCTCCAGTAACATCAATAAATATCTCCTTGCTGCCCGGTACCGCTCCCGGAGGACAGGAAAATTTGCTCAGCTGCTCCCTCTGAAATGCAATGGCATCTCCGTTCTTGATGAAGAACAGGTCATCAGTATCCACCTTATGGGTGATGCCCGGTACATCATACAGGTATTCAACAGCCAGTGGGTTATTCGGGGTAGTGACGCTCACCCTGTTATCATGGAAATCCATGCGCCAGAATCTGGTGCTGCGCAAATATGAGAAATTCTCCGGATACTGGATTTCTGCATTTCCCGGGATGCCGTAGAGCGTATCGAGCAGGAGCGCACTGTCCCGGACAACTCTCGTCTTCGCAAACAATTCACCGGTGCCCACATCAAGCGCAATGCTCACCACGATTAATGCAGCAAATACCCCGGCAACAATTTCAATCAGGTACCAGAATGCGAATCCTTTGGTATTCATGACCGTGAAGCGATGAATGTGTCTGAAATACAGTCCGGCGCTGCGCAGATGCCGAGATATGCGCCTGCTTTCTGGATATACAAAGGCCGTGATTCCCGGCTATCTTCCCCAGGCACCGTGCCGATGTAATTCTCACGCCCAAATACGAACCCGCCTGCAACCGCCACATTTTGAGGAGTCTCATCAAGGGGGTATCCTGCTTGCGCCTTGCTGAGCTGGGGAACAAAATCAATGCCCGCAACCGTCTGGCATGTTAACCCTTCCGTGCAGGCTATCTCATCAGTCGGCTGGTCAGGAAGGAAATCAACCGGCAAGGTCCTGAGCGAAACCTTTTCACAAAAACACAGGCAAGCCTTGCCTGCCTCGCATGCCGCTGGGCGAAGGATATGCTTGTCTGTTGGGCGTGGAACACTGCCTCCACCAAAAGTTCCCGGAGGATTGAAGCTTTCCGAGGCATACACCTTGCTCTCAATTTTACCAGAATCTTTTGTAAACCCAAAAATCATCGTTCCCCTGTCAAATACCATGCTCTTGCTCTCCAGCACATCGCCTTTCTCCGCGGCAATCTCCTGCATCAGGGCGGAAAACTCCGCATAGCTGCGCTCACCCTCCGGAGTGAGCCGGAAGCAGCTCTGGAATATGGTAAACACTCCAAACACAAACATCAGCGCAAAGACTAGCTGCAGGAGGAACTTCAGCACAAATGTCGCCCCTTTATTCCCGCTGTTGCGCATTGGCAATCTCATCCTCACACGCTTTCTTCTCCCTGGTGCACGCTTCTATTCTCGCTTCGCAGGGGCAGGGGTCAAAGGAATTGATCACCCCATCCTTATCATAATCCTGAGCCCCAATAATCTGGTCATGGAGCACGCCTGCCTCTTTCTTGAACAAATCAGTAAATACATAGAGCACTACCATCATCACAATGAGGATGATAGCAGCGCCGACAATGATTTTCAGCGGATCAGCTTCTCCTTTCATCTCTTCACCTCAGCATGGGTAATCATACGGCTGCTCTTTTCCCTTTCGCAAGCCTCCAAACACCCTGACTTTGGTGTCCGGGCTCATTTTTCGCACCACTTTCGCATCTTTGCCCCGGTATATCCAATCTTCTAATATTCCCCATGTATTCTTTTCAATGCACCATCCTCCTGCCCCATACACCGCTTCCCCATAATACGCTCCCGCAAACCACACCCCAGCATCCTGATGCGCCGCTCCCTTTGGGCTGCTCAATCCGAACACCCGCTCAAACTCCTGCTTGGTGATGCCATTCTCCCGGTATCTGCCCGGCACCCGGGGATCATCTTTGGTGTATCTCCAGAGCTCTGTGCCAAACAAGCCAGTAGTATCCAGCATCCAGTCCTCCTTATTCCCATAATAGGTCTTGTCAAAAAACACATCCCTCCACCGCTCCTGCTCCAGCCCGCTGCAAAATGTTTTTCCCTCAGCCAGCACCAGGGAATTCATGCACGCAGTATTACATCCCGTCAGCATGCAATTCAGCCTGCCGTCGCCATACAGCAGCTTTTTTGGCTCACCAAGCACGATAGCATCAAGATACTGCTGCTCATTTGCCTTATTTGGCTCCGCAATGGTGATATCCCCAAAAAATGGTCCGCTGAGCGCCCATTTCCCCCTGCTGGCAGCAGCAGTATACGTGCAGGGCACGCCCTCAACAGTAGCGGCATCCACTATCCTTCCATACTGGTCAGTCAGCTCGGCAAACAGCGTATCGTCCGCGCGCCGCAGGCGTATCGCTGCCCCGGCAAAATCTTTGGGAAATGCAGGTATCTCGATCAATCCTGTGCACACCCTTCCCAGTGCAGCAGTTACCATCTGGAATGTCTCGCGCAAGCCAACATCAACATCCGGCAGCTGTTTTTCCCGCTCGCCGGCAAACGCCTGGTCGCCGAAGCCCAGCCCCATGTTTGCCACTGTCTGGAAAAAGCTTCCGGGCGAGACAATTGCCCATAGAATAACTGCCGCAGGTACGGTAATCAACACCACCTCGCCAACCTGTCGCAGTGTCCAGCTCATTTCAGGTACTGCCCTCCGATCGCCTGGATCTTGTCGTTGATCGCTCCAATATAAAACAGCGCCCAGATTAAGACGGCAAGCACAATGACTAAGATGATGATCTGCGTATACCCAAACTCCATTCCTCCATTATTCATTGCCAATCACCCGGCAGACATTTCCTTTGGTAATCTCGTTCAGTGTTCCGATATATACCGTTCCCGTCGGCCTGTTCTTCAGCAGTTTTTGGGCGACGAGTTCAGCGCCCTCTTTTCCGGAATAAGAGAGAATCATCGTCGCAACACCACCGGTCAGCAGCACTTTTCCCGCAGTCATCGCAGGTACACCGGCTATTGCACCCCACCCACCAGTACCGCCAGTGGCCACCCAACCGCTTCCTATTAATGCCAGGCCGGCAGTAGTGGCAACAAATCCCCCAATGACGCCCCGCTCACAGGTCGCACAACCCCCAAACGGGCTTCCAAACGCAATAGCATAGCTCTCCCCCGGCTTGATGTCGCTGAGTATATTAATAACCCCCTCTCCCTCATAAAACTGCACATAGTTATAATACGAGAAATACCGGTCATTCTGCACGTAACACTGTAGGCTTTGCGGGCATTTCCATTGCTGATAGGGCTGCATGCCGGCAACCGGGCTGCTGCTGCATGTCCCTCCCTTATTCAGGCATTCAAAATCGCTGTATTCGCAGTACGTTTTCTCCTTCTCCCTGCACACCTCGTTATTAATTTCATATCTATACCATGACAGCTCTTTCCCCCTCCGCTTCCCATCAGTGCATGTCCCTCCCAGCTGCTTGCACTGGTCGCTGCCGCTCCGGACAATATACGGCGTGTTCCAGAGGTTTTGTGAGAATTCTGCTGAAGTAATCTTCTCTTGCCCTTTTTCCCAATCCTTGACATCAGTGGAATAACACACTGCGCATTTGTCAGCGAAGAGCGGATCCCCGGCAAACACATCTTTCACCACTCCCTCTCCATACATATACCAGCACCGGGCAACCCGGTCTGCAAGCTGCTT
>JACQNA010000051.1 GCA_016203335.1 Candidatus Woesearchaeota archaeon | reverse complement strand
GAAGTATATAAAGATTGTTGTAAGGGAAATAAATATCAGTTTATTAGTTTGAGGAATAGTAGAGATATCTTTGCGCCGGCAGTGGCGGTGCGACGGCTTCGCCTGCAAACCACCCCGTAAGGGACAACCCCCGGTTTGCCGCACGCCACGCCGGCGCAGACCGACCGAGGGTTGGCTCCTTCGGAGTGGTCGGTAGGGCAAAGCGAAGCTTTGACCGTCTGCCGCCGGCGGGGTGGCGTGCGGCGGACTAACATGCAGAACATCATAAAAATATCAAGACTGAGGGGGGTGGGATTCGAACCCACGAACCCACTAAGGGACAGGATGTCTTCCGGACTTCGGGCTTAAGTCCTGCGCATTTGGCCAGGCTCTGCCACCCCCTCAAGCTATGTTCCTGCAGATGAAGTTTTTAAAGGTTTGTGTTGGGAGAAAGAGAAAAACAAGAGCAAGGTTTATATAGAAGTAAGGCATACCTCAGAGGATGGTACCTCATTTAACGGCTGAGATATCCAGGGCAAGGGACGAAGATGGGCAATATGATATTACGCTCTATTACCATCCATACGCCGCATTGTCTACATTTGGACGAGATTTTGGCCATGCAGTATCTGCGATGGAAGATGCTTTACGGGCTTATTTATTTGACTTGAAGCAATCAGGCATATCACCAGAACAATTACATAAGAAACCTTCTCCAAGAATAGGCGAATTAGAGCTGGCTGTTGAAGAAAGAAGAGCAGCAATGAGAGGTGTAGTTCCTGTTCGTGGATTGGAATGTCCGGCATTTCTGCCTTGCGATTATGATATACAAGTTGTCGAGCTTCTCAGTTAATAATGTCCGTTAGTTTATTGTACAATCCAATCTCTTTCTGTGTTTTCCAAAAGGGATGTTAATCATGCATCTATTTCATCAAGCTGGCAGCGGGCAATCCTGCTCTGGCTGGCCGCTTGCCTCTGTATTTCTTGTGCAACGTATACTGCATCATCCAATGAGTTGAACCCGATATGGCCATTTTCTACAAAATATGATCCTGGCAGCGGATACTGGCCAGGCTTCCCTTCCACAAGAGCGCCAAACAGCTTATGTGCAATCTCCAAATACCCGATAGTGACAAAAGAGCCGATGTCCGGAAGATGGGGATGCTCTTTCTCCCCATGCTCAGCGATAATCAGTTGGAGGCGATAGAGGCGCGCATGGGTAAATAGGCGAGGAAAGCGCCGGAGCACCTGCTGCCGTCCCACAGCTGCCCGCGCCACGCTGGAAAATGGAGCAAACGCATTCGCTTCAAGGTTCTGGAATATGCCTGCCCCTTGCCCGGTGTTCTCTCCATAGAGCACTGTCAGTGAGTCTCCGGTGGCTTCGCATACGATTCCTGAAATAGAGCGCATGCACCCGTTGTTTTAAAGGGGACTTTATAAGTTTTCGGCTCGTGCCGGTCCATATTTCCTGTGGTGAGTTTCAAATACTTTTTTATACTCTTTATTCATCTTTTGTTATGTGGTGAGGCACGATATCAAGAAGATTAAGTTGAACAGGGAGATATGCGAGTTAATCGGAGCATTTATTGGGGATGGCTATCTAGCCAAACAGGGAAAAAGAAAACATCAATTCTTAATAGGGTTCGCTGGCAATAAATTTCTTGATAAAGAATATTTTGAACGCCGTTTGATGCCATTAATCAAACGAAACTTTCCTTTTATAGTAAAAGGCACAAAAATTTGAGCAATAAATATGCCTTTTACTATTACGAACGGACAACTATTGCTCAAAATATTTTGTCCGTGAGTATACAAACCCAAGGTTACGATACCGAACAGATGAGAATACTGTTATGTTAAGGATGTACTCTAAGAGATTATACTCTCTGTTTACGAAGTTGGGGTTTATTCCGGGAAGGAAATCAAGAGATGTTCAGATACCTAGGCAAATTCTCCACAATGATAAGCTTATGCAACCTACAGTCCGAGGCATATTTGATACGGATGGCTGCGTTTTTCTTGACGCAAGAAAGATGTACGCAAAGCCATATCCAAGAATTACTCTTCAATTGTCAAGCAGGCGCTTGGTTAGGCAGATTGAGGCGTATCTCGCAAAGAAATTTACATTGTATGTCAACAAAAGAAATAGGGATGGATATCGGAATTATATAGAAATATACGGAAACAACCAAGTAGAAAGGTTTTTAAAAACGATTGGGTTCGCTAACAGACGCCACTTACATAAAATACGCCTCTGTAGCTCAGCGGCAGAGCGTTAGGCAGAAATGCCCGCTAAACCTTGGTAGAGCTGATCTTTCCAAAAAGGTAAAGGTCGCGAGTTCAAATCTCGCCAGAGGCTGTTCCTCAACACTTATTTGCTTTTCTCCTTCTCCCCGCTCCGCAGGTTCATCCCAAAGCTTATCCCGTACCTCTGGATGCCGGTGTAATACGCTTTCCCTCCGCTTGCCATCAGCGCATAATCCCGGGTGAAGAATACGCTCACCGCGGGGAGGAATATATCCCATACCTTCCGGTTCAGCGCAAACGTCACCCTGCCTTCCATGCTCCACAGTCCATCAGCCAGCTCACCGTTGATATACCTCCGCGGCATGACAAAACTGAACAAAGCATCAGCCTGCAGCTCATCCTTTTTGTCTGGCGTCTTATACCGCATCGCCATGCTGAGCACATCAGTTTTCTCTCCCTTGAGCTGCGCGTTGGTTCCCTGCCGGAATCCAAACCCTGCCTCTGCGCGCAATCCCGGAGCCAGCTGCTGCTGGTACCCGCCGATCAATGCAAAAGCGCTGACGTCAAGCGTGCCATCACTGTAATACTTCAGCTCGGCAAACGGCTTGCCATGGTACGTCAGATGGTAGCCAACCGCAAATACCCGTTTCTGGTTCTGCAGCCGCTCTTTCTCAGACAGCCTCCGCTTACGGAATACGGTTGCATATTCATAGGAGAACGTGGCATAATCGCTCCATCCTACCTGCTTTGCATCAAGAAACCAGTTATGGCTGCTCTTCATGCGAAAATCGCCGCCGCCAAAGATGTCATTGAACATCAGCCCGGCGCCGCCTTCATACTCTCTTGGCTCCTCTTTTGGAGCCTGCACCTGCTCCACTTGTGTTGTGCCCACCCGCTCCTCCAGAGAAGCCTGCACTGGCATAAGGAGCATGCTTACCCCGACCAGAGATTCCGCAACGATGCGGCGGATCCTTTTCATATACTATCACCGCCACTTTAGGTAATACTATCATGGCCGAAAACCATATATAAGCCTTCCTGTTTAGAAGAACCGCTCGCCAGGGATCTGCGAGACCTCATCCAGAATCCGGTTGACCGTGCCCTCATACTCCATCAGGTTGTCCTTGCCGCAGTAGGGGCAGCGCGCGCTCATCTCGCTTGCCTTCTTCACATTGAATTTGTACCTGCAGTTCACGCAGATGTATCTTGTGGGATCGCTGGCTCCCTTTCCTACAGGATGTGCTGATCCGGATGCAGAACGAGTACCCTTTTTCTCTGCCTGGCTTTCCTGGGCCTGGGCATAGCAGTCAGCGCAGAATATCTGCTTCTCGCTGCTGTACCTGATCTTCTCAAAGCCGAATTCCCTGCTGCATTGAGAGCACTGGTATGTTGTCGTGCTGGCCATCTGCTTACCTCTTGTTGCCGAAATAAAAGAACTTGTCAATAGCAACCTCTTCCGGCTTGACATTCCCGTAGCGTTGCTGGACAGGCTGCTCCTGCCTTTGTGAAGGAGTGGAAACAGGGGCAGCAGTGGCAGTGGTTTGTTGTTGGTGTTCAACAGGTGCAGCGCGCCGCTCGCGAGCCTTGAGCTCACCCAGCTCTTCGCTGAGCTTGCCCACCATGCCTTTCAGCACGGCTAGCTCTTGCATGACCTTTTTGCTGCTGATATCCAGCAGCACCTCGATCTGCTTCTGGAGGAAATAGTCATCCGGGGCCGGCTTGTTGTTTTGGAATAGTTCTGCCATCATGCTGCTCCCCTTGCTTAGTTATGGAAGTTCTCCTTGATGAATTCCACCATGGTGCTGTTGCCCGCCAGTCCATACGCAGTCAATGCCCTGGAGACATGCTCCTCTTTCAGGCAGGTATCTCCGACTGCACTGAGCTTTTCCTTGTCGCCTGCGAGCTCAAACGCCTTGATGGCATAGTCGTACTCTTTCTCATCCACACACTTATCGCCGAGCTGGACGAGCTTTTCCGCATCCTTGATGGTGGAGAATATCTCAAATGCATAGTCAAAGCGGTACCTGCTGATGCACTGGTCCCCCACTTCGACCAGCTTGCTGGTGTCGCCAATGGCGATGAATGCCTTGATGGCATGGCCAAGCCTGCCGTCCGTAAGGCACTTTTTCCCTATTTCCATGAGCTTATCCTTGTTATTGGCAAGCTTGTAGACCTCAATGCAGTTGTCAAACTGCATCAGCCGCTCATAATCTTCCGCAACCTCATTGAGCTTGTTCTTGTTGCCTGCAAGGATAAATGACTTGACCGCATCGTTCAGGTTTCCCTTTCTCCGATACTCCTCTCCCAGCGCGCTCAGGATATGGAACTTGAGCTCCGGGTTGAACATGGAAAGGTTGAGGTTGTCCACGCCCTTTTTGAGGAGGGATGGCACCATCTTGCTGAACTTTTCCGCGGTATCCCGCTGCTGGATCAGCTCTTCGTTCTGCTCCACAATGTCCATTACCATTCGCTTGATGATCTTGTCGTTGTCTTCCATGTTCTCACCTACACGACCTCAATGTCCAGGTCTTTTTCCATGCGCCGCTTCTGCTGCTCAGCAGTCTTTCTGTCCATCTTGCCGAGTATCCACGGCGAATCAACGCCAGTAATGATGGTCATCACTGTTATCCTGCCTTTCATGTCTTCGCTTACCCGCGCTCCCCAGATCACATTGGCGTCAGCATCCATGTTCTTGGTGACCAGCTCGCCAACCCGGGCAACCTCGTCCAAGGTCATGTCTGGGCCGCCCTCGATATGGATAAGGGCTCCCTCTGCTCCGGTATAGTTGATCTCCAGCAGCGGATTGCTCAATGCGCCCTGGACAGCCTCTTCCACCTTGTTATGGGTGTCTGATGAGCCCACGCCGATCGCAGCAACTCCTCCGCCGCGCATGATTGCCTTGACATCTGCAAAGTCCAGGTTGACTAGGCTGGGCACGGAAATGGTTTCCACAATCCCCCGGATCATGGTAGAGACCAGCTCGTTTGCCAGGGCAAATGCCTGCTGCATGGGGAGATTTCCCGCAATGCGGAGAAGCCGGTTGTTGTCAATCACAATAACGGTGTCACAGACTTCCCTGAGCTGCGCCAGGCCGAATTCCGCCTTGTCCACCCGGACGCGCTCAATATTGAACGGCATGGTGACCGTGCCGATAACGATAGAGCCGGTATCCTTGACTACCCGTGCAATGAATGGTGCAGCGCCTGTTCCGGTGCCGCCTCCCATGCCTGCGCATACAAATACCATGTCCGAGCCCTTGATCGCATCCTTGATTTCCGTAGCAGCCTCTTGGGCAGCCATAGTGCCCTTTGCCGGGAAGCCTCCGCATCCCAGTCCCCTGGTGACGTTCCTGCCGATCAGGAACTTCTTGTCAGCCTCAGAGATGTTGAGGTGCTGCTGGTCGGTGTTGCATGCGATGATTTCCGCTCCCTTGATTCCTTTCTTGTAGAGCCAGCTGACCATATTGTTGCCAGCCCCGCCAACCCCGATCACCTTGATGTTCGCCTGGCCAATCTCAAACTCAGGCTCGCTCGTCTGGTTCTGTACTGCGCTTTTGAGCATATACTCCATGGTTCCAACCTCTTTTCTGCCGATGTTCTTGGCACGTGTTTTCTGGATTCTCCCGCACATGGGGAGAGTTGTATTCAATAGCGTACTAGTATATAAATGTTACGTTTTTGTATACTGGGATATGGATTTTTACTG
>JACQNA010000058.1 GCA_016203335.1 Candidatus Woesearchaeota archaeon | reverse complement strand
GGCTCCGCATCCAATGTTGACTGCAATGATAATGATGCAACGATCCGTCCAGGGGCAGCTGAAACATGCAATAATGTGGATGATGATTGCGACAGCCAGACAGATGAGTCTTTAACCAGGCAGTATGGAGCAACAAATGTTGGTTTATGCGAATATGGGACAGAAACCTGCTCAGCAGGCGCATGGAGCATAACCACGGCAGCAATTGCTCCCGCAGCAGATATCCTCAATAACGGAATAGATGAGGATTGCGACGGGAAGGACGATCAATGCAACAGCAACAATGGTTGCGTAGCTACAGACTGCGATTATCTGGATACCTGCGCAGCAAATGATTATTCCGACTACACCGATGTTTCCAATGCCTGTGTAAATGAGGTCTGCCAGAAGAATTCATGCGGAACGCCAACAACAACTGCAAATGATGCAAGATGCACTGAATGCCAGACCGACAATGACTGCAATAAGCTGGACAAGGACTATTGCTCTGCAGCTTTGATAAAGCATGATGAGGGGAAATGCGTTAACTATGCATGCCAGGCGCAAACCACAACGGCAAAGGACTGCGTCGTTGATAATTACCTGACCACTAATTATTGCAATGCGGAGAATAATAACGTGTACAAAGATGCTGTAGCCTACGCATGCGACGCAGCAACCATAGCCTGCAAGGAAACAAAAACGCCGCAGCTGATTGAAGACTGCATTGACGGCTGCAATGCCGGCGCGTGCCTCGCGAACACCGCTCCGGCCATCACCTCGACACCGGTAACGGCGGCGACAGAAGGGGCCAAATACGCCTATCAGGTCATAGCAGCAGATGCGCAGCAGGCAAAATTATGGTACTCGGATAATTCGCCATTATTCAACATCAATTCATTGACAGGGAAGATTGAGTTCACTCCGGCAAAAGCAGATGCCGGCGCGCATCAGATAACCATAACCGTAAGCGATGGCTGGCTGACAGATGCACAGGCCTACACATTGACCATCAATCCGATCAATGGGCCTCCTGTCTTAGCATCCATAGGGGCCTTATCAGCAAGGGAAGGCGAACTGTTCACAACCACAGTAACAGCAGCAGATCCAGAAAAAGCCGCGTTAACATTCTCTGATAATACTAATCTATTTGATATTAACCCCTCAACCGGATTAGTTTTATTCACCCCGGCAGCAGCAGGCGTTGGAGCGCATGCCGTGACCATCACCGTAAGCGATGGCGCTTTAACCGACTCAGAAACCCTTGCGTTCACCGTCTTGGCTAAGGAGACGGTAAATACCGCCCCATCCATCACTGCATTTGCGCCACAAAATAATCCGTCCATAACCGAATTGCAGCAGCAAGCATTCACGGTAACCGCAGCAGACCAGGAATCAGCGCCAGGCATACTATGGTATGTAGACGGCACTGTTGTTGGCTCGGGAAATTCTTATACATTCGTTGGGGATAATTCAATGGAAGATTCCAATGCCGGAGTATATGCAGTCAAGGCGGTTGCATCAGACGGCGAATTAAAGGATGAGAAAACATGGGTATTAACCGTTACAAGGGTCAAGGACACGGATGGGGATGGGGTTGCAGATGCAGCCGATAACTGTGTTTTCGTGGCTAATGCCGATCAGCTTGATTCAGACTCCAATGGAATTGGAAACGCATGCCAGGGAAATATTGACGGCGATTCTGTAAAAGATGAAGAGGACTTTGTTGACGGGACAGCAGATGTTGTTGATACCAACGTGCAATTAAGCCTTACGATTGCGGGAGAGGAAAACCTGAATAAGGTCATAACCGGAACACAGCCGGTGACATTCACATCAACCATTGTTGATGCGGTGACCAAAGAAGTCAAGGCAGAGCCCATTGTAAACTTCCAGTTTGAGTTCACTCCGGAAACAAAATTAGACCTCTCCAAGATAGAGATCAAGAAGCAGCCGCCCGAGGCGCCTGCCGGAGAGGTCATTGTCAAGGGAATCGATCTCACGGCGCAGGGCAAGACCAAGACTGTCTATATGGATAAGATAGCAGGGACAAACAAGGTCTGCATAAAAGACGCTGAAATCTTATCCTTGAAAGAGATAAGCGCAGACTGCAGCGGGGCCAACGAGCACGTATTGACCTGCGATGGGGTAACCCGGGAGAGCTATGCCTGCACCATTGAAGGGGCCAAATACAAGATTGACGGCCTGAAGCACTCGGGCGTTATTGAGTCCACACCGAACAATGCACCTACTGCAACCTTGTCTATCACCTCACAGGCCGTACGGGCAGGAGCCACCCTGCAACTGTCCGGATTCGCAACGGATCCGGATGGCGAGACCATCTCCAATTATGAATGGAATGTAGGCAGCTACGACAGCCGCGACCAGGCAGTCATATTCGTGAGCAAAGCGGCGTATGCGCCCGGCGCCTTGGGCGGATTGGCTGGCGCTGATGCAAAATGCCAGCTTGAAGCCGATGCAGCCGGCTTGTTGGGAACGTATAAATCATTCTTGTCTGCCACCGATGCCAACGATCGATGCACGGCGCAAAATGCCGTAAAGAATCGCTTAAACCTCTTTAATGAATACCATCTAGTGGACGGTACCCTTGTGGGCAGCTTATCCTCTCCGCAAATCACAGTCAATAAGGATGCCTTTGGGAACGTAGTTGCTGGAAAAGTGCTTTCTTTCACTCGCAACGACCTCTGCGCAGAAACCAAAGATGATCAGGTAACCATAGGCACTTACCTCTGCCAGGGCTCAAGAGACTGCGACGACTGGACAACCACCCAGTCCTATGTGTGGAACGGCGATCCCAAATGCATCACCACGCAAGTTCCGCAGGTCGTACCGGTGCAAACTTTGCAGACTGTACCTGTTGGCACCGTAGGGTTTACGAAACCAACCGCCAGCAGCGGATTCGCCACCTGCAGCGAAGCCGTGCACATCTACTGCGTCCAAAATGACCCCAATGTAAAGGATAGCGGCATCATCTCGCAGCAGTCTCCCAGCGTCAAGCTGACCAAGCCCGGAACCTACACCTTCACCTTCACGGCAAAAGACACCCGCGGCGGCTCGGATTCCAAGAGCGTCCAGATCAATGTCGTCAAAGCAGATATTGCTGCGCCCGCCAATGTGAATGCCGTGGACAAGCCCGGCGATTCCGGAAATGCGGTCAAAATCAACTTCACCCTCTCCGCAGACCATGCGGACGTGACCGAATACAGGATCTATGCAGATGTCCGGCCGGACAGCGCTGCTGCGCAGCTGCTCAAGACCGTGCCAAAGGGCAGCCTGGCCGTGTCGGGCAATATCGGAACCGTAGATGTTGCAGCAAACGCCAGCGAAGGGTCCAAATACTACTGGGTCCAGGCAGCTGGAACATTAAGCCGCGTATCCGCATTGGCCGGACCAAATCTTGCATTCCCGATCAACAACAACCGTGCTGTTAAGGAAGACCTGAACAATAATGGCCAAGTAGATGTCCTGGACATTGCCGTTGTAGCCCAAATCTTTGCCACTGCGGCGGAATTCGACAGCGCCATTGACCTGAACAGCGATGGCGAAATCTCGGTCCTGGACATTGCAAAGATTGCCTCAGTCTTTGGCCAGCAGGTGGCTTCTGTTACCATGCAGAACGGCGTACCCAAATTCACCCTGGCACCGTTGGTTGTCGATAACGACAAGGATGGGCACAATTCCGATGTGGACTGCAACGACAACAACGCCAATGTGTACCCCAATGCAGCCGAGAGCTGTAATAATATGGATGACAACTGCAACGGGCAGATTGATGAGCAGCTCTCCAGGCCGATCTCCTGCGGAATCGGCGCGTGCTACAAAACCGCGGCCCAAGCGTGCTCTGCAGGGCAATGGATAGGCAGCTGCACATCGGGCACGCCAACAGCGGAAACCTGCGACGATGTGGATAATAACTGCGACGGCAGCGTAGATGAAGGCACCAAGAGCACGCGCTATCGGGACAACGACGGCGACGGATATGGCTCAACAGCTGCTGCCTATGTCTGCAGCAATGCGGCTGGCTATGCTTCCAACAGTGCAGATTGCAACGACAACGACAGGAACGCCTACACGACAGCTACTTACTATAGGGATGCGGATGGCGACGGTTATGGCTCCTCCTCATCCATCCAATCCTGCGGCCAGCCGAGTGGCTATGTTTCCAACAACGCGGATTGCAGCGATAATAACGCCAATGTGCGCCCCAACGCAGCCGAAATCTGCGACGGCGCTGACAATAACTGCAACAGCCAGGTAGACGAAGGCGTCAAAGGCACTTACTACCGCGACGCGGATGGCGACGGATATGGCTCAACAGCCAGTGCGCAGGCATGTTCCGTACCAAGCGGGCATGCAGCCAACAGCTTAGACTGCAATGACAATAGCGCTGCTATCCATCCCAATGGCGCGGAATGCAAAGCGGAATGCCTGCAGGCCGATATCAACAGGGACCGGAAAGTGAACGATGCGGATATGGCCATTGTCCAGCAGTGCTTCGGCCAGGCGCCTGCTGGCGATTGTACAAAAGCAAACATCAATAACGATAACGAAATCAGCATATTGGACATCGCTTCCATCAGCGTCTGCTACGGCAGCACTATTCCTGCAGCCTGCGCATATGAAGAATTGGACAGTGTGGATAACGATTGCGACGGGCAGACAGATGAGGGCGTTCCGAAACCGCTAGCGGTGCCAAAACCAACCACCGTAACAAAAGAATACGTCTCCTACAACCGCCAGGGAAACAACAACCGCGGCATAAGCACCGGCAGCTGGGACAAGGCCACTTGCCGAACAGACCAGTGCGTATACAGCAGGAACTGCTATAACCCAGGCAGCCTGGTGTCCAATGAAGGGCTCTGTGCCTCAAATTATAATAGTGAGCAGGGCGTTTGGGTTCTCTGCCGGAGCAATATCGACCGCATGGCTGCCGATGGTTACACCTGCCGCTACGGCGGAACCTGGATGAAATAAAGAAATTATCTTGTTTTTATTTACCATCTGGCAACAACACCACAGTAGAAAACTTTATATAGATGCCCCCACCAAACAGAGCGGAATATAAAAGGGGTGGTTGGTGAAAGCGGTGAAAAAAAGAGTATGCACTATTTATGGCGTTCTGTTTCTTCTCCTAGCTGTGCAGGGTGCGGCTGCGGGTGTATTGCAGGATCTTATCAATGCGGCAACCCCGGGAAGCAGCATCACCGCTCCCGCAGGCACATTTGCGGAAAGCGTTGACCTCAACAAATCAGTCACCTTCATCGGCAATACCACCACTCTCCAGCCGTTGTCAGGGACATATGCATTCAAGATAACTGCGAACAACGCGGTCATCCAGAACTTCACTATTATCTCTGTTTCTGGCCAAAACGGCAGCACTAACATCTCCATTATGGTGCAGGCGAATAATACAAAAATATTTGACAACACCATCACCACAACCGGCGACACTGCATTAGGCATCTGGGTATGCGGCAACAACAGCGGCTGCACTGGAATTCAGAATCTCAACATCTCGCGGAACACCATAACCATCAACGGCAAGTCCACAGGAATATATGCGGACTGGTCATCTCCTGCGCACAGCGGATGGACAATAAAGAATAACACAATTTCAGCCCCAAACCTCGGCGTTGACCTGGAGCTCTATGATACCAGCACGGTTCAGGTAGAGGACAACACCTTCTCTCCCTCAGGAAGTGTTACGGTGGTCTATGCCTCAGAGCTTTCCAACCTCACCGGCGGGGTATTTGCCCGCAACAATTTCAAAGGAAATGGCAATGTGTCCGGCGTCACTCCATCCTTCTGGGTAGAGTCTGATTTCTCTACACCGAGCAGCATCCCAACGATGGTGAGTGGGCTGCAAATCATCGGCAACTCATTTACCAACTGGAAGAATGCAGCCATCCAGATCGGCCAGAGTGATAATCAAAGCTTCAATCATGTTTTCAGCACAACAATCAGCGGCAATACATTCGGCTCAGGCATTGGGCCAGCTGTCCGCCATTTTGTCTCGCCATTAGGCAGCACCATCCTCCAGGATGCGCTGAATACTGCTGTGGAAGGGGAAATAATCGATGTATCAGCTGGCACATATAATGAGAGCAGCATTAATGTAACAAAAGGCGTTACTATCCGGGGTGTGGGCAGCGCAACCATCATTCAGCCAGGTGCAGGCAATTATGGTTTTAAGATAACTGCGGATAATGCAACACTCAGTAATCTCCGAATAGAAACGCAACAAACTCTCGGAGGAGATGGCATCACGCTTCTTGACGCTGATAATGTCCTTATTACAAATGTAAGCATAAGTATCCTATCTACTGAAGGCAGCCACCGCGGCATCTGGGTTTGCGGAACAGACTCTGGCTGTACTGGATCCAAAAACCTCAAAGTCATGCAGAACACTATCACGACTAATGACATACGTTCCGCAGGCATCTATGCTGAGCAGGCAGATGGCGCCCACTCCGGATGGCAAATCCTAAGGAATACCATCACCGCTAATGCTGGCGTTACCCTTGAGCTTTATGATGTAAACAATTCAGAAGTCAGCAACAACACGCTTGATGGCTCAGCTTCCCAGCTTAATGCCAGCAATGTTATCTGGAGCAGCAATCGGTCAATTCTTCGGGATCTCGTGTTCAGGAATAACACTATCCGAGATAGTCGTGACAGCAGCATGGTAGCATTCATTGCGAATTTGTCCAATCTGGGCACCGGAGAGGCAAATACAGGTATCGACAGGGTGACAGTTACCGGCAACACGTTTACTAACTGGGGAGCGCGGGCACTCCGCGCCGGAGCGCGGGTTACGAATGTTGCGGTTAATAATAATAATTTCCTACTGGGTGTACAGAGCGAAACCCTAAAGAATGAAGACGCCGCTTTGCTCAATGCTACGCGCAACTTCTGGGGTGACGCAACAGGTCCAGGTAATAAAGCAGCAGGGAATGTGCTCACCACGCCATGGCTCGATGCAGCGAATGGCAACGAAAGGAACCACAATGTCGAAAATGCGAATGGCTCTGTGTACAATACCATTCAGGCAGCAATCGATGCCGCAGCTGCAGGACAAACGATAAATGTCTTAGCGGGCACGTATGTTCAAGATTTGGCAATACCCACTACAAAAACGAGCCTAAACATAATCGGCGCTGGAGATTCGACAACTACGATAAAAGGCGTAACTCGCCATGCAGTTCCCCCTCCTGAAGCTGCTCCAAACATCAATATCTCGGCAAGCGGGGTCAAAATCCATGGCTTTACCATAGAAGGCCCTGATTATGTAGCGAATAATTATGTATCGGGAATGGTGATTGGAGCATCTGATGTTGAGATTTACAACAATACATTCAAAGTAACACCCGCTGCAAATGAAAATGAAACATCTCAAGCAATACAAACATGGCGTTATAACAGCCAGCCTGCTGTTAATATTTCAGGTTTAAATATCCATGACAACCTTTTCACCAATCTGAGCGGTGGAACTGCAGGCTATGAAGGAATCTGGATAAATCTGGATACCGGGCGCCATACTGCAACAATAAAGAACAATCAGTTCAAGGGGGCAGTTCTTCGTGCAATCACTACAGAACGCTCGAAAATGGCAATAAGCGATAATATCATCATCACCGACCTAGCACCTGATAATTTCGGTGCAGGGGGGTGGCAAGGGATAAACATCGGCGGTGCAAATGGCGCTGAAGCAGGAGATACGCATAATGTCGCAGATGTGTCAGTTACGCGCAATACCATTAAAGGGTCGTCTGCCAGTAAAGGATTTAAGTACGGCATAAAACTCGGTTATGACTCTTTATCAACTTTCACTAATGCCGATATATCGAACAATACCATACAAACGAACGATGTTGGCGTGTGGGCTAAGATTAATGCAAGCGGAATAACCGTTAATAATAACATCATCACAGATAGTGTAACCTACAATATACAAAACAATGATTCTACTAATCTGTTGAACGCAGAAAAGAACTTCTGGGGCAGCGGCGACAATGCAACTCTCTCTGCGCTCATCAGCGGCAGAGTGGACTACACCCCCTGGTACACCGACTCGTCCAAATCCCTCCTCCGCGGCGAGACCAGTACTGCTGCATCAAGCCTCACTGATGCGCTGATCACAGGAGCGAATGCAGACCTCAGCAATATCATCACCGGCCTTAACCTCATCCTCTCCGGCAGCATGGACACCAAGATAACCTGGAAGAGCAGCAACACAACTCTTTTGACTGTTCCGAAAGGGAACATTACAAGACCAGCAGCAGGCGCAGGAAATGCCAATGTTAACCTTTCCGCAACCATCACCAAGACAGGGCATGAGCCGGCGAAACAAGACTTCACTGTCACCATCCTGGCAGAGACAGAATCAGATGCCCTTGCAGTGGCAGACGCAACCGCAGCGCTCACCTACTTCATCATCAACCCCAATAACCCTGATGAGAACACCACCATCAACAACCTCAATCTCACCGCTAGGGGAATCAAGGGAACATCCATCCGCTGGGCGTCCAGCAATTCCGCGCTTATCAGCACAACCGGAACGGTCTTCCGGCCGCAGGGAGCAAACCAGACAGTTGCCCTCACTGCAACCGTTGCCAGAAAAGCAGCAAGCAACAGCACCTCTTTCACGTTTATCGTGCCCGGGACAGCAGACCCTGATGAGATTGCGCTCTCCACAGCAAAATCAGCATTGACCGCAGCCCTGCTCCTCAACGGCAACACTGCCTCAGACAATATTCTTGGCGACCTCTTCCTGCCCGGCAATCTCACGAGTACGGCAGTGAACATCACCTGGTCATCAACAGACAATACTACCTTAGATACAAACTATGGTACAAAAGGAAATGTGAGCAGGCCGAATGCAGATACCTCAGTAACCCTTACCGCCACCCTCTCCCGGAACCAGAAAACAACAGACAAGTCATTCCTCTTTACCGTCAAGAAGCGCGCGGCCCCGGCGGTTGCTGATTCCTCAGGCAAGGTTGATGTTTCCGCAGAGGAGAACGAGATTGTCATTGATTCTTCAAACGCAGCAGGCATCTCTGCGATTGCAGTTCCCGCAACGATTGACGAGAAGGCAAATATCACCCTGAACCTTATCTCCTTAAAGTCCGGCAATAATGTCACCTTGGGAGCAAACTCGCTCAATATGTCGCGTGCAACCGCATCACGGAAATACGATGTGCTCATTCCGGCAGCGACCGTTGTTACCGGCTCCGGTAACTGGAACGGCCTGATAAATATACCTGCGGTAAAAGACAGCACCGAGGTTACTCCAACAGCGTCCGCAGGCAACCAAATCTCCAGCGTCGATGCAGTCATCGAGGTTGGTGCCATTGGCACATCGCTTAATTTTACCAAGGCAGTGCGCTTGGTGCTGCCCGGCCTCAGTGAGCGCAAGGCAGGCTTTACTGATGAGCAGAATGTATTCCATGCCATAGCAGCATGTACTGCTGGCGAGATATCTGATCCCGATACCTTACCTGTAGCAGGCGACTGCTATACGCAGTCAGGAAGTGACTTAGTGATCTGGACCAAGCACTTCACGAAGTTTGCCGCCTATGCTGAAACCGCAACTCCCGCTTCCGGAGGCGCTGGAGGCGGTGGCGGTGGCGGCGGAGGCGGAGGTGGCGGCGGAATAGTCGCTGCGCCAGCGCCAGCTGTTGCGCCTGAACCAGAGGAAGCGCCGGCAGAAACCGCTGCAGAAGAGGCAGCTGAGCTGCCGCTTCCAGAAGAAGCTCCTGCAGCGCAGCCAGCTGAATCAGGGCTCGCAGGCATCACCGGCGCAGTCGCTGGTTTCGCCGGCAAGGCAGCGTCCCTACTCAAGGCGAGAATCACCCTATACATCGTCGTTGGGCTGGTTGTGCTTTACCTGCTCTACCTTATCTTCATCCGCGAGGGAGGCATGCTGGGCACGCATGACCATGCCTGGTATTACCGCAAGGCAGTAGGGTACCACCGCAGGGCAGAAGAGCTCTACCGCCGGGGCAGGCGCGAGGATGCGGAAGCCATGTACAAGAAAGCGCAGCTCTACCGGGAGACCGGCGAAAAGAAGCACAACTAAATGCATCATCATATATAATCCATACGCTAAATCATTAAAAAAGAGAAAAAGAGGTGAAAAGGGCAGAGTGATAGTGCAAACAGGATGATCCTATGTGGTATGAAGAACTGGGCTACGACGACAATCCCCTGGAGGCAAATCCATTCCGGGTGAACTTTCCCCTGGTGAACCGCTCCAGGGAAGCAGCAGACATTCTGTACGCGATTGACGCGGGCAATATGCTGGTGATTGAGGGCAAAGACGGCATAGGCAAGACCATGCTCCTCAGGCATGCCATCACCAAGCACCGGGGCAAGGGAAAGGTCATCTACATTGATGGCAACACGGTGAGCAAGCGCCTGAACATTGAAAGCCTGCTCGTGAAGCGCTCCGGGCTATTTCGCGGAAGGCTCCTGAAGCACAAGCCCAGGGGCATGATTCTCCTCTTTGACAATGTCCAGCAGCTCACTAAAAAAAACTGCGAGCACATCAAGTATTTCTATGACCAGGATTACCTGAAATCAGTCATCTTTACCCTACAAGAATACAAGGCAGCGCCGTTTACTGATTCGCTGCGGGACCGCATCGGAGAGCGGGTCATCCGCCTCAGGCCGCTGGACGACCAGGAAGCAGCCCAGGTGATCATGCAGCGGCTGCCGAAGAGCTGGCTGGCGCCGGACCTCATTGCCGGGATCCTGGAGGAATCAGAAAAAAGCCTTGCTCTCGCGCTGCAGCATACCTCTTATCTGATGGATTACGCCGCTGCCAACAAAAAAGAGAAATTAACCAAGACAGAGATAAAGAAGCTGCTCAGGGAGCGCACCAGGGAAATGCCGGCAGCGCAGGGCGACCTTTGCCCGGACTGCAGCAGCCCGTTAGAGCACATCGGCGAGTACTGGCGCTGCTCCCATTGCGACACCTACTGCAAGAACTGCGGGGCAGCAGTGGACAAAGATGATGCAGACTGCCCGGAATGCGGCATCCGCTTTACTACCGTGGCCAGGGGAGAGGAGGATGACGAATGACCTGGTACCAGAGCCTGGGATTCTCCAGCAATCCGTTCTCCATCAAGCCGGCTGCATTCCATGACGAGCTCTTCGGCTATGAAGGGGCAGTGGAAGACATCACCAAGAAGATCGCGCAGGGCAGCGTGCTCCTGCTCACCGGAGAATACGGCTCAGGCAAGACAACAGTCCTCAAGCGGATTATCAATTCCTTCCGCGGGCAAAAGGATGTCATCTATTACTCCTGCAACGAGCGGGAGAAGAGCATTGACTTTGACTCTTTGCTCTCCGGCATGACCTTCTTCCGCAGGCTCCTGGGCATCCGGAAAACAGGCACGATCCTGCTGCTGGACGAGGCCCAGGACATGAGCAGAAAGGATGCGGACAATGCAGCTGCCTATTTCCACAAAGGCTATTTCAAGTCCATCATCCTGGTTTCCCATAAGCAGGCAGACCTCCTGCTCACCTCCCCCTTGCGGGAGCTGCTCAAGGACAATGTCTTCCGCCTGAGCAAGCTGGACAGGAAATCAGCCATTGCCCTGGTGCGGAAGCGGATCGGCAACCTGCAGTTCCTGCCTGACGATATCATCGAGAAGGTCTACGCAGCCAACAGCAATCCCCGGCAGATCCTCAGGAACTGTGAAGCAGTCTGCCGCAGGGCAGCGGAAGATGGGGCTGACCGCGTCTTGGTCAAGCACGTGAAGGATGTTCTGGATTAGGTAGTAATACTCCATCATACAAATCATTAAAAATCAGCAGTTTCCCGCTTATCCTATGGCAGTGCGAATAGCTGCGGATATCGATGGCATTCTCATTAATCTGACGCTCGCCTTCCGCGATTTTCTCCGCTTCCAGCGGGGCAGGCAGATTCATTTTAATGATTTTACCTCGCTCAGATGGGATGAGCTGCTGGGTATCACCAGAACCGAGCTTGGAAAAATGCTTTTTCAGGAGTTCTACCCCTCTCCCTACTTCCAGGAGGCCCCTATCCTGCCTGGAGCGCTTGCAGGCATCAGCTTTCTTGCAGGGAAGTATGGCCCTCTGCCTATTATCACCACCCGCCATGATATGATAGCTCATGATACCCGCAACATCACCGAAAGCCTTTTTGGAAAATGGATTTCTGGCATTTATTTTGCCCAGAATCCATATATTACAGAAACGAATGGTGCCAGGAAAACCAAGATGGAGCTCTGCCGCGATCTTAGCATTACGCATCTCCTCGAGGATGACCCGGAGCCATTCGAGGGAAGCATTCCTCCGGGATTGCAGCTGCTCTCCATCCAGCAGCCCTGGAATGCCACTTTTCTCGAGAACAACTTTGAGGACTGGCCAACCCTGGTTGCCCATTTTGACCCGGCAAAAACCTACATGCCGCGGCAGCATCGCTATGCCCACACCCCATGAAGCAGCTCCAGCAGTTCCAGAAAGAGTTTGACGCAGCCCACTTTCCGCACTGGAAAGATGTTTCCTATGATGAGAAGCTGCTCTTCCTCTCCACAGCCCTTGCTGGAGAAGTCGGCGAGTTCGCCAATTTCGTGAAAAAGCGCCACCGCCTGAAGGTTGCCGGAGAGCCGCATCATGCAGCGTACCAAGAGGAGATGAAAGAGGAGCTTGTTGATGTGTTTATCTACCTCCTTATCCTCGGCAATCTCCTGGAGATGGACATCGAGAAAGCCTTTTACCAGAAATCAGCAAAAAACAGCGAGAGGTTCAGCCATGGTAGTGCTCAGCGACCGGGAAATTAAGACATATCTCCGGGAAAGGAAGATCATCATTGATGGCTTAGATGAGAGCCATATTGATGCCTGCTCGGTTGATCTCCGCCTCGGCAACAAGTTTCGGACATTCAACCATTCCAACATCACCCATATCGACACCAGGAAAGGGCTGGACCCCAGCCATATGCAGCTCATTGAGAAGACCGATGATGAGCCGTTTATTGTGCATCCGGGCGATTTAGTCCTTGCCACCACCAAAGAATACCTCAAGATGCCAGACGATCTTGTCGGAACATTAGACGGCAGGAGTTCCCTGGGCAGGCTGGGCGTTGTTGTCCATTCCACTGCCAATTCCTTTGACCCGGGATTCGAGGGATTCCTGACATTGGAGGTATCCAACATCTCCAAGATTCCGGTTGCATTATGGCCGGGACAGCGGGTCTGCAGGATCACCTTTACCAAGCTGAGCAGCCCAGCCGAGCGCCCCTACAACAAAAAGCCGGATGCAAAATACAGCGCGCAGCAGGACCCCGCGTCGAGCAGGATATTTATGGATAAATAATATCCTTACAGTATCATTCTGCTTCAGAATCAGCTCACCACAACTTCCACAGGCAGGTCATGGATCCTCGATTTGTTCCGGTTAAAGTTCAATTTCTCAAAGCCGATGACTTTTTTTGTTTTCGGATCTTTTTTGAGTATGACCTCTTCTCCGGTCTCCTCGCAAATAACCTTTCTCGGCTTCTCAAACCACACATCCAATGTGTTCCCTTCTTGGTCAAAAAATACCCTGATCTTTTTCATGGTTGCCTCTTATACAGTTGTTTTCCTTCTTTTATCCTGTCTGTGTAATATGCAGTGACAACAAATCCTTCGCCATTTTTGTGCTTGACGACGACGGAAAGCGATAGTCCACCGTAATATTTGTAATAAAGGTAAACCGTTGCATCACTTTTACTGAGCCGTATCTCATCTGGGTTGTATAATGTTTCCCTTACCTCTTCTTCTTTGCCGCTGATCTCCGGATGCTTTGTTTTGGCAATCAGATCCAACCTGGATGTGGTCACCACAATCCTTTTGCCGAGTTTTGATATGACCTCAAAATAAATGCCATCCATCCAGAATATAAGCAGGCTTGCGAATATATAAACCTTTTTAATTACCTTTATATACGCGGGATGCCTAACTTTTACAGTGAACAGGCAATGGAACATCTGACCGCAGTCATTCATAAGGAAGAAGATATGTACGTAGCCCAATGCCCGGAAGTAGGCACCGTCAGCCAGGGTAAGACAATAGACGAAGCCATCTCTAACGTAAAGGAAGCGACTGAGCTGTACCTTGAAGAGTTCCCGCTCAAGGAGAAAAGATCTTGAAACTAGGGAGAATTGACGAAGAAGAATTCTTTCAATACATATAAAATGCGTTTAACCGCAACCCTTAAATATCATCGCCCTCCACTCCCTCTCATGCCCACCAAAGTCACTATCCACTACGAGAAGGTCAAGGATTTAAAAGTGCTGGAAGAGGTCAAGGAGCTCTGCCCGGTGCAGGTCTTTGACAAGGATGCAGCAGGCAAGGTGATTGTTGCGAGAAACCAGGACTGCATCGCCTGCCATGCCTGCGATTCCAATTCTCCAAACGGTGAAGTGACTGTTGAAGAGCAGTAATGCTTAAAAACTATTTAGTATTCCCTTTTCTGATGGCCAAGATTGGAGATCCTGCACCGGTGTTCTCTGCAGAAGCATATGTGAACGGCGGGTTTGCCAATGTCCGCTTAGATGACTACTTAGGCAAATGGGTCATCTTGTTCTTTTATCCCCTGGACTTCACCTTTGTCTGCCCCACAGAAATCAGGGGATTTGCGAAAAGATACGCGGATTTCCAGGGGCATAATGCGGTAGTCATCGCCGCCTCCACTGATTCTGTCCATTCCCACAAGGCCTGGTTCCAGCGCGACATGCCGGATGTCGCTTTCCCTGTGCTTGCCGATACCAGTCATGCAGTCAGCAGGGCATACGGCGTGCTGATCGAACAGAAGGGCATTGCACTCAGAGGAACATTCATCATTGATCCGGAAGGCATCCTCCGCTATGCAGTCATCTCTGACCTAAACGTCGGCAGGAGTGTTGACGAAACCCTGAGAGTGCTGCAGGCATTCCAGACCGGCGGCCTCTGCCCGGTAGACTGGCAGCCGGGAGAGAAGAATTTATAAGCTCTTGAGCGCTGATAATAACAGAATGGCCGCAAAAGTAGCAGCAATCACCGGGGCGTACAGCGGGCTCGGAGCGTCACTCTCCCGGGCACTGCTCAAAAAAGGATACAAGCTTGTTCTTGGCGGCAAGGATCCTGCGGAGCAGGAGGCATTTCTAAAAACCATGAAGCGCAAGCCGGTGATTGCACTGGTTATTGATGTCCGGCGCAAGGCAGACTGCGAACAGCTTATCCAGACTGCTATCCAGTCATTCGGCCGCTTGGACATCTTAATCAATAATGCCGGCACCTGGCGGATGGCGCCGATTGACAAAATTACTGAGCAGGACATCCATGACCTCTTCGAGACCAATGTGTTCGGGCCCATCTACACCTCGCAGGCAGCAGTTAAGGTAATGAAGAAGCAGGGCTCTGGCCACATCCTCAACATCGGCTCAACAGCCGCTGTTGACTATAAGACCAGCCAGGTGGCATACGGCGCCTCCAAGGCAGCAATTATCGGATTGACCGGCTGCCTGCGGACAGAATTGGCAGGAACAGGCATCCGCGTCTCCGTATTCTCGCCAGGCGGCATGAAAACCAACCTCTTCCGCACGCATCCCGGGCGGATGCAGCCTGACTTCATGGAGCCTGATTTCGTCGCAGGAAAGATTCTCAGGCACATCCAGAACCCGGATGATGAGTGGCATGTGGTGCTGAGAAGGCAGAATAAAAAAGTTTAAACATCAGAATTCCACCAGTCTTGGACTGGTGGTTTACCAGCGTAAACCACAATAGGGTGGAATTCTGAGTGTGTGTCAGAAATGCCTCGCATTTCTGAGCATGCTCAAAAACTTTTTATTTTT
>JACQNA010000050.1 GCA_016203335.1 Candidatus Woesearchaeota archaeon | reverse complement strand
CTCATTGCCATTCCACAAACAAAGAAGAGGCTCCAGAATCTAAGAAAAATATGGAGGCAATATAAAAAAGCTAATAATTGGAGGATAATGATTAAAGAATTGAGCAGTTTCTTAATCGAAAAAGGAATTTTCAAGAAAGTAATTGTTGAACCATTTGATAAAGTAAAATTAAAATTGATTACAATCGATTTTATCTCATAGAAATAAGATGATTGTAGCGGAGTTAGTCGGGTAGCTACGCCGCTTAGATTATGAACAACAACACATATAAATCCCCATACTTCCCCTTTCTCCTATGGACGCACTTGCCATCATCGCCCACCCGGACGACGAGGCCATCTGGATGGGAGCGCAGTTCCTCCGCCATCCGAACTGGCGCTGGACAGTGTACGCGCTCTGCAGGGGCTCTGACCAGGACCGGGAGCCGAAATTCAGGAAAGCCTGCGCAAGATATGGGGCAAAGCCCATCATCACTGATCTGGAAGACGAGCATCTTCATCCCCTCATGCTCAAGGAAATCATGCAGCTGATCCTGCACAGCCTGCCGGAAAAGGAATTCGACGTCATCTATACCCATGGCGGGAACGGCGAATATGGGCATATCCGCCACAAAGAAGCGCATCAGGCAGTGAAGCAGCTGATTGCTGACGGAAAGATAAAAGCACGGAAGCTCCTCTGCTTCAACTATCAGAATGAACATAACCATTGCGCTGCCATAAAGGATAAAAGCTTCGTTGAGCTCACCCCAGCAGAGATTATGCAGAAAAAGCTGGTTATCACAGAAATCTACGGATTCAGGCCCGGGCAGTTTGAGGAAAGGTGCTGCGGGCATGAGGGGTTTGTGGAGGTAAAAATCTAATGGTGCTGGGATTCCTGAGACGAAAGAGAAGTAAACAAATCCCTCTCCCGCTGCCTATTTACCCATATGCTCCACAGACGGGCAGACCAGTGTACAATCTTATTGTTTCTATAGATTTCTCGCCCATGCTGGAGTTTGCTCGTACAGAAACCAAGCGGGCTTCTCTGCTCACCATCGCCCCAAACCTCCTACATACCCTTGCTGATGCAGTTGAAGGAGCGCGGCGCAATGGATTCTACTCTGGGTTTACAGTTACTCATAATGGTTACCTCCTCCCGCACCAGAGCAATCCTTCCCTTTGGACGCTGGCAGGAAAGGTTACAGTAACGCATCTTGATGATCTCTATGCACTTCAAGAAAGGCGAATGGGAATAGTAGACTCACTTTATCCTTTTGGTACGACGACATACTACCAGCCTCTGACTCGTATCAATGTCGGCAACCGATTTTTTGATATCTATAAAGAGGGTAAACGCCTCCGTCTTAATCCGCAGGATATAGGATTCCCATGAAATCCATCATCCAATACGCCTATCCGCCAGAGCCCGATGGCTTGTCGCTGCAGGGCCATTACCTCTATCTCGGCATGAAAGCAAACGGCGAGGAAGTCCTGCCCTGCAATCCCGGCTCTGAGCTGGAGCGCGAGTGGAAATTCCGCAGCTTTAAGCCGGATGTCGCGATTGGCGTCGGCTACTGGGGCAACACCCCGGAGCTGGTGGTCGATCCCCTGAAGTACGGCATCATCCCGGTTCCCTGGCTGGTGGCAGACGGCTGGGTGGCGAACTATCACGGCATCCTGGAATCCCTTCCCCTGGTGCTCACCACATCTGAATGGGTGACCAAGACATACCAGCGCGATGGGCTTTCCGGAAAGAACATGGTGGCCATGCCCATCGGCATTGACATGAATATCTTCAAGCCCATCCCCAAAACATCGCCGGAGATCCTCAAGCTCCGCGAGCTCCTCAACATCCATCCCCATGAAAAGATGATCCTGACTGCGGGAGGAGACACCACATCTAAGGGCAGCCAGGAGATGCTCAAGGCCATCAAGCTGATTGATGAGCAGTTTC
This sequence comes from Candidatus Woesearchaeota archaeon, assembly GCA_016203335.1. GTDB lineage: Archaea > Nanobdellota > Nanobdellia > Woesearchaeales > JACQNA01 > JACQNA01. Next base: position 4,726 of record JACQNA010000050.1, on the reverse strand, counting down.
CGGACTATAAATACGTGCTGAAGTCCTGGCCGAGTGAAGTGGCAGATGGCCATACCAGCGAGGAAGAGGCGTTGATCGAAGAGCTCGGGCTGGATCCGGAAAAGATCATCTTTCTGAGCGGCGGCTATTCCAATGAGTTTATGGCAACATTGCTGAACGCAGCAGACATCTACGCAGCGCCGAGCAGGCTGGAGGGATTCGGCATGATCCAGGTGGAAGCCATGGCATGCGGCATCCCGGTTATTTCCATTGATCACATGGGTCCCAAGGAAACGATTGTCCACAATAAAACAGGCTTTCTTGCTCCTGTCAAGGAAACCGTTGAGCTGGAAGGCGAATGGGTATACCCGCACATGGGCTTTGACCGGAAATACTGGATGAGATTCCCGGAGAAAAAGATATTTGCCTACCGAGCGGATGAGGGGCAGCTTGCGGAGTTTACCCTGCGCCTGCTGCAGGACGATCAGCTGCGAACAAAGATGGGAGACGCTGCCCGGCAGCATGCGGTGGAGCAGTTCGAGTATGTTGGGGTGGCGAAGAGGATTGCGGATATCATTAAGGAACGGCTGAAACTAACCTAAATCAGCACTCTTCCCTTTCTCACGCTCTCATACGCCAGCACATACATCCCCGCATTCCATGCCTGCCATTCGCCATGGGGCTTTCCGGTCTTCCCATCAAGCCATTCCGGTGAGTTTCCCTTGAGCATGCCCTCAGCCATTCTTGCCAGCTCCTGCGCCGCTTCCTGCTGCCTGCCGCATTTCACCAGCGCCAGGATATAGAATCCGCCGATATACAGCCAGACGCCCCCATTTAAGTAATGATGCGGAATCCTTGCGTCGGATTTCGCAAAATACGAATGCCATCCTGCCTTTCCCGGCAGAAACGGCGGGTCCAGCGCCTTGACCGGATACGGCTGGTTGATCCTTTTCTTTTTGATATGTGCAATGATCCGCAGGGACTGGCTTTGATCAGCTAACCCAAGCACCACAGCAAGCATATTGCCCAGGCTGTCAAACCACTCCTCCTGCTCCCGGATGCCGTCGTGCGACTTCCAGATATAGGGCAGGTAGTATCCTCTCTTCCGGTCAAATAAATTGAGGTCCTTCCGGATCTTTCCGTTCACCAGATCCTTAATCTTGCGTGCAGCAGCTCCTTTTCCCATCATGCGCAGGGCTCCATAATACAATGCCTGCGTGTTCAGCACATGCCCATACTTGTGCGGAAATGCATCCTCCCAATCAGTAGTCGGCTGCTGCTCCGGCAAGCCGTCGCTTCCCGCATCCTGGTACTGCACCCAGCGCAGCGCCTGCTCGATCTTTTCCCTGAATCTGCGCAGTAATGTACGATCATGATAGCGTTTCGCATACACCTGCATGCCGATCAGCCACCAGAGCGTGCTGTCAATGGAAGCAAACGTCACCTGCTTTTTCCTTCTTTTGTCCCAGAGATCCACATTGTTTGGTATCTCCCCGAGCCTGCTCTGGTGCCTTGCCAGATTCACCAGCGACTGCCGGAATGCCGACTGCAGCAGCCTATCTCGGACAAGAGAAGCGCCCAGGCTGGCAATCATCGAGTCCCGCGACCAGACCGCGGTATAGCCATGCGCAGAGGCATAGAACCCGTGGCGGGTTGCACACTTCCTCAGCACCGTAAGCGCATGGGTGTATCCGTTCTCGACAATCATGGCAGAAATCAGGGAAGCAGGCTATTTAAACATTATGTTGCAGTCAGCTGCACCGAATCCTTGTCCAGCTGCACCGCAATCCCCTGCCTGATCAGCTCTTTTAGCGCAGCCCGCACCTCTTTCTCGTCATTGCCGCGCGACTTTGCATACCGGATAAGCTGCGCAATCGGGACAACCTCCCCCTCTTCTTGGGAGAGCTCGATGATGATCTGCTTGACCTTATTGAGCATGAAAAAGAGAAAATCCTTAAGGTATTTAATGGTTTCTATCGGGGGGGTTGGTGCGAAAATCAGTGCTTATGCGTGTCTGCCCATTGGTAGAGCTCCGCAGGATGGCGGTATGCGACCTGAGCGAAGCGAAGTGGAGAGGCATGCTCAGGCTCCGCATAAGCACGAATAAGAGTTTCGCACCAACCCTATCGGGGAAACAAAAAGCCGATTCCTCCACCGACCACAGCGCAGAAGAACGCCCATGCGCCCGGCGCGCCGAGAATCAGCCCAATAAGTACCCCGATAACTCCTCCAACAATCATGCCTAATGCAGCATATGTCCTCTGCTTCGGCGGCTGCGGTACCATAAGTGATAGCCCCGCCCGGATTCGAACCGAGGTCACAGGCTCCAAAGGCCCGTATGCTTGGCCGCTACACCACGGGGCTGCGCTTCTCTTCTACATCCTCTTCTCTTCTATTTCCGGTGATTTTATAAACGTTGTGCTCTGTTAATTTGGTACTGTTCTAATAATCGTCCTGCACGCCGCCATCATGGCGGCTGGACGGTCATGCTCGCTCTGCTCGCATGCCCTACGACATCCCCGGATGGGGCAACCCCCTGTCGTCCAGCGCCATGGCGGCGTGCGATGAGACGGGGGACGCCCCCTACGGGGTGTCTCATAGGCGAAGCCGTCGCACCGGTTCAGGCTCGGCATGAACCGCAGAACGAGCATAGCGAGTTCGTGCGCCGCCGATGGCGCGAATAAGAGTTTTCATATCACTCAGTAACCCTTAAAAATAACACCACTTTCTTTCTCCCTATGCTCCGCGAGCGCTACAACCAGCTGATTGACCTCATTTTCAATTTCCTGGAAAGCAGGATACGGGTTTTCCTGCTCTTCATCATGCTCCTGCTCCTGGCGCTGCTCTCTGCAAAGCTCGTGCTGGGCATTGCTGCAATTGCTCTCCTGCTGGCAGGTGACGCCGTCATCGAGTCTTACCGCTTCTTCATCCCCCGCATTCCGGTAGACATCGAGCTGCTTACCTTTGGCACCATCTTCCTGACCGCGCACTACGGCACAACCCTGGCATACCTTTTTATTGCCCTGGGCATTATTCCCATGACGCTGACCAGGGGGCATTTTCACCCCAGCTTCCTCGTGCGCATGCTTTCGCTGGCAGTGGCCTCATCAGTCCTTGCTGCCACCGGCTATTCCTTTGCCGCGGCAATGCTCGCCATCCTGCTTGCCCTTGCCATGCAGCTCCTTGGCTACCTTGCATTCGGCGGCAGCATCGCCCGCAGCATCATCTCCCGGGCAACAAATCTGGCGTGGAACTACCTGCTGCTTTCCTTGGCTTCGCCGCTGTTCTGATTATCCCGCAGGAAATATCTGGATCATCGCCCAAATAACAATAATCCCCATCAAAAAGAATATGAGCTGCATCACTACTCTCCTGGTTGAGGTCTCCTTGTGCAATTCAGGAAGCAGGTCAGCGACCGCAATATAGATGAATCCGCCGGCAGCGAGCGCAATGAGGAACGGAATGGCTCCGGCAACAGCAGACGCCGCCCAGAGGGCGAGCAGCGCCCCTGCAACAGCGCTTAATGCAGAGAGAAAGTTGTAGAGCAGCGCTTTCATCCGCGAAAACCCAGAGTGCACCAGGATGCCAAAATCCCCGATCTCCTGCGGGATCTCGTGCGCAGCAATGGCGATGGTGGTGACCAGCCCCAGGCTGGCATCAACAAGATAGGCAGCAGCGATGATTGCGCCGTCAATGAAATTGTGCACCGCATCTCCAATGATATTCAGGTAGCCCACTGCTTCCTTCCGCATATCGCACTCCTTGTCATGGCAGTGGTGCCAGTGGATAAATCTCTCGATGATGAAGAAGAGGACAATCCCCCCCAGCACAAACGCGGTTCCGGACTCCAGCTTTCCTGCCTCCGGCAGCAGGTCAAAGAACACCGCGCCGAGCAATGCTCCTGCGGCAAATCCGACGATGACCGGAGTGATGCTCTCAAATGTCTTCGTTCTCCAGCTGATGGTGAATACGCCGATCAGCGAGAGCAGGCTGATGGCAAATACACTGATAATCGCCGCTGCTATCTCATATGCCATTGGAGCATCTCCTGTTCCATAAAGTGTAGTCTCCCGGGAACAATCAGGCACTGCGGGAACTTATTAAGCTTTCGCTTCTCAAGATGTTCCAGCGTATCATACGCAATCTCCTGCCGGTTGCTTCCCAGCGCGCAACAGGTGACAGCCTTTGTTGCCTTCTTCACTCCCTTGCTGATGAGGTATGCAGCCCCCTCGGCAGCGCTCAGGTATTTCTTTGCAGCAGGATCCAGGTCCAGCAGGAACAGCGTATGCAGTCCGAGTTTCTGATTCTCCTCCAGCGCAGTTATTGGCGTAGTGATGTCATGGCGGTGGAAGGGAATAGAAACAACTCTTCCAAATTTGTAAAGATCCAGGCCGGTATCCCCAACCGCCGTCAGCACTGATGCATTATGGATAACCTCATACGCTACGCTCTGCCTCCTGCACGCTAGAGCGAGCTGGGCATGGGTAGTGGCCGAGAATACATCGCCGATAATCAGCAATGCCACATCCTTTTCCTTTGCCTCAGCAACGATCTGCTCGCTCTCCACGAACTCCCTGCCTACAGGAATGACATGTTTATCATACTCTTTTTCCAATTCCTTGGCGCTGCACTGCAGGGCAGAAGTATAAGATTCCAGGTATATAATATCACATTTCCGCGCTGCCTCCAGCCCGCGCAGAGTGATGTCCTTTGCCGTTCCCAGCCCGATGCCGATGAGATATAACAT
>JACQNA010000046.1 GCA_016203335.1 Candidatus Woesearchaeota archaeon | reverse complement strand
TAGTACAACATATGTCTGACTTTCTCGGCAGCGGAAAGCTGGTACAGGGCAAGCTGCTCAACTATGTGCCGAAGGCGCGGCGGCTCATGGTAATCAATGCCTAGCTTTTCCTACCCCAGAATTGGTAAGGGATATCCATTGCGTCCCACACTTTCGGAGAATGTGCGCTATTTGCCGCGCACCGCACCGAGCCGCGATATTCTTCCGGCAGCCTGATGATATCCTGCGGCGTTTCAATGACATCTGTCCCGACATTCTGGTGCTGCAGCGGATTATTGTACCTGTTGACCACAACCTGCATAGATCCGTTCTCCTGGACAACAAAGAAATTTGCTAGGTAATAATGAGCCCTGTTTTCCTGATCCTGGCGCGTGAGGAGGATATTGAGACGGTGCCTCCGCATGAATAGGCGCATCTGCCTTTCATTCTCCAGGAAATGCCTTTGATCCATTACCATGAGCCGTGCAGCAGGGATATACCCCAAAGTTATATCAATATGGCTTGGCTTATACTCTTGCCATCGGTCATGTGCAGAGCTTACTGGGGGAATGAACACTGTTTCGGCGCCGCCAAAGAATTTCCTGAAATACTGGCTTTCCATTGCTGCATGCACTTTATTCTCGATTGACGAGGAAACAATGACGAACCCTTCCCCAAACACATAATTTCCGCCAGCGGCAACCTCACCAAAATCCTGCTGGGAGAGATAGTGCCCTTCCCTCTCAATGTAGGCATCCTGCACCCAGGGAATGCCCGTTGCATATACCTTGCGCCCGGTCCGCTGCAATGCATGCCCGATCGCTCTCCGCTCTTTCTTTGTCCTTATGGTCCCTCTGAGGCTGAATATGACTGCTTTCTGCTTTTCTCCATACTCTATTTGTTCAATGCCATCCGGCCTGATGATGCTTACGGACGTCTTTTCCATACCTCTTTACACTCCCCACATCACGCTCTGCCTGCGCATGATTGCTGCAATCTCCTTGAGAACAGCAACCTCATCAGCGCTCAGCTGCTCTTTCAGCTCCCGGAACTTCCGGAATTCCTCTTCGGTAATATGTGAATAGAGCACGTCCTCCTCATGGAGCTGCCTGCCAACAATCACTTTGGTGTAGGCAACTGCCACCTGCTTGCCCCGCTCTGCCTGGGGGATGCTCTTGCCATTATCCTGGATTTCCTTGACTTCAGTAAGGGCAATGCCATTCTTCATCAGGGAAGCGCCTGCCTGCAATGTCCCTGCCAGCACCTCTGTTCCACACACCGCAGGATTGGACTGGCGAAAAATATAGCCGGACAGGATCTTGATTTTGCAGGGCTTGGGCAGGCTGTCCAGCTCTGCTGCTTCCCCCTTCTTCTGGACGCTCTGCTGGTGCTCTTCGAGCTGGTCCAGCAGATGGTAGATGACGTTTGCGGTGATAATCTTCACTTTTTGCGAGCGTTCTGCCTGCACCTCAAACCCGATAATGACGCGGTTCTTCTGCTCATGCGCGGCCTCTGCATCAGCAATGTCATTCTTGGAGATATTGCCGAGAGAGGCTTTCCTGATTGGAATGCCTTTTTCTTTCAGCAGCTTGATGAGCGCTTCCAAACTGCCGAGGGAATCTGCCTTGACGATGATGCCTTCCTTGTCCGTCTCAATCAGCACATCCTGTAGTTCCCGCTGCACATCCCGCTTTGCTTGGGCAAGGGCAGCGGCTGTTGCTGCAATCATCGGCATGCCTGCAACTGCATTGCCCAAATCCAGTGCAGCGATCTTCACCCCTGTTGCTGCGCAGGCTTCTTTCACTGGCCTGAATTTCGCTTTCTTGTCGCGCATCTCGGTCAGGGGGGCTGGCTCAAGCAATGCCTTGACTTTTGTCACTATCGGGCCATTGATGCTGCCGAGCACAATCGTATCATTGAGCCTCAGCCTTCCATTATAGATGATCACATCAATCGTTTTGCCCAGGCCTTTTACTTCCTTGACTTCCAGGATAGTCCCTTTTGCCATGCCGCTCACATCGCATTCCAGGCCGTGCTCCAGGTATTTCTGGCAGAGCCCGGTGAGCACCATCAGCAGCTCGGGAATGCCTTCTTTGGTTATTGCAGAAACAGGGATGATTGCTACCTGCTTGGTGTAATCCTCCACCCGGTCAAACCGCTCACCCCGGAAGCCCATGCTGTTGAGCTGGCCGACAATCTCATAGAGCTTGGTATCCAGCTTTGCCTGGACATCAGCCGGCTGCTTTGCCACTGTCTCCAGCAGCGTGCCCTTTCCCCGTTTCCAGCCCGGAATGAGGTCAATCTTGTTTGCCGCAACGATGAATGGCGTCTTGCTGATCCGTAGAATATCAATAGATTCCCTGGTCTGGGGCTTTGCTCCCTCATTGATGTCAATTACTACAATGGCGATGTCTGCCAGGCTGCCGCCGCGCTTTCTCAGGGTAGTAAAGGCAGCATGGCCCGGAGTGTCAATAAACAGCAGGCCAGGGATAGAGAAAGACATGGGCACTGCCTTCAGCAGGGGACCGGTGATTTTCTTAATGACTGATAATGGGATGATGGAAGCGCCGATCGCCTGGGTGATTTTTCCTGCTTCACCAGCAACGATATTGCTCTGCCTGATGGCATCGAGCAGAGAGCTCTTTCCGTGGTCCACATGGCCCAATACGGTGCATATCGGGCTTCGGATAGCTGGTGTCATGGGCGTACCTCATCGATTTCCAGGCTCCTTTTAAAGCTTTAGCTGCTCTTGTGGAGGCATTTGCCCTATATAAATGTTTCTATTATGTTACTACCTAATAGAGATAAATAATAACCTGTGGGATGCTCATCACCGATATCTTTATAAATTCTTTCGCTCTTCTGAGATAGTAACTACAATAATAACTACACATCGTGGGGGATATCATGAACAAACAGCTATTTTTGGTGATGGTGCTGGGGCTGATGCTTGCTGCATCTGCCAGCGCTGCAGTGGTTGCGCCTCGGCTGGGCCGGCTGCTCTATGCGGATGACTCTTTTCATGTGACAGTCACCAACAGGAATACAGATAATCCAGAGCTGGATGTCCGAAATCTTGGGGACATGAGCGTGCGCATCTTTATCCCGGAGCTCGGTGTCATCTACCGGAGCAACTCATTTGATGTTGATGCGGGCGATACCGCCAGCCAGTTCGTGCTCATTGACGAGCCGATACCGCGGGAATATGTGGTGCGTGTGACCGTCAGCAATGATGATGTCCGGCGCGTACGGCATGCGTTTATCCTGCCGTAATCCCTTTTTGTTTTGCTTTTTTTCTGCTCTGGAGAAAATCTCGCTGTGCTATATTGGGGTAGCGCCAGTTCGCTCCATATTGTCGCAATAGTAAAGGGTGGCCCCTTCCCGGATTAACGGAAATCAGAGATTTCCGAATTCCGGAAACAAAGTTTCCGGAAGGAGCTTCCCCTTCCACCATGCTTCTACAGGTTCGGCATCGCTCACAAAATGGCGCTACCCTTCATTTTCTCCAGAGCCGCTTTTTTCTTAATGTTTTTATACCACCGCCTTACTTACCCTGGCTATGGAGCAGTTTACTGAGGGTGCTGCAACGATTATTGCCTCTGCAGGCAAGATATCCAAACAGCTTTCGGTATTCTATAACCCAGTAATGGCGTACAACAGAACGCTTTCCATTACCCTGCTGCGCGCGCTGGGAGGGAAGCAGCTTTTGGCGGCTGACCCCCTTGCAGGCTCTGGTATCCGGGGAATCCGCTTCCTGAAAGAGCTGCCCCCGGGAACCATTGCCGGGCATTTTCTTAATGATATCCGGCAGGAGGCTGCTGCTGCAATACGGAAAAACCTGAGGCTCAACCATGCCCGCGCAGCTGTATGCTGCCAGGATGCCCGGATGTTCCTGCTCCATTCGCAGGGATTTGACTATATTGACATTGATCCCTTTGGCAGCCCAAATCCGTTCCTTGATGCTGCTGTCCAGCGCATACGGGATAAGGGGATACTGGCAGTCACCTGCACCGACACCGCTTCCCTTTCTGGCACCTATCCAAAGACCTGCCTGAGGAAATACTGGGCAGTCCCCTCGCGCACCGCACAGATGCATGAGATTGGACTGCGCATCCTGATACGGAAGGCCCAGCTTATCGGCGCGCAATATGACCTGGCGCTGCACGTGCTGTTCTCGTATTTCAAAGACCACTACTTCCGCATCTTTTTCCGGTGCGAGCGGAGCAAAGAACAGGCAAACTCCCTGGTGAGGGAACATGGCCTTATCCAGGGCGCAGGACCAGCATATCTCGGCAGATTATGGGATAGTAATATTGTCCATGCCATGTATCAGGCTGCCCCTGATCCTTTTCTCAGGACCATTGCTGCGGAGAGCGCGATCCCCGCCGCCGGATTCTTTGACATCCACGCGCTCTGCAAACAGCACAAGCTTCCTATTCCCAAGACAGCGGCACTGCTTGCGATGCTTCAGGAGAAGGGATATGCCGCGAGCACCACCATATTCAGCCCTTATGGCATCAGAACGACTGCGCCGGAATCGCTTGTTAGGCTCATCAGCCGATCGCACGCCGCACGTCAGTAACTTCCACGGACTGCACGCCAGAAATCCTGCTGATGCTCTCTTCGAGCTTTTCTGTGCTGCCTAATGCCTCGCTCATCACAAATGTCAGCGTCAGCGCCTGCAGCCCAAATGCAATATTCTCCAGCTTCTCCCTGCCCACTGCCCCGCCAAACTCCTCAATAAGGCGAGTCGCTTTTTTCTTAATGGAGCTCCAGTCTGCCTGGGGGGATTCGGGCATGATCTTGAGGGAAACAATCACGTTTGCCATGCTAATTCGGTCCGGTAAAGCCGCACTCCGCACAGGTGTATTTTGCGGCAATCTCACGGCAGTTCACGCACCGCACCATCTTCGCCTTGCCGCACTCCGGGCAGCTGAACTCTGTGGCGCCGCTGCCGCCGGCGATATTCCGCTTGCATGATGAGCAGACGAGTTGCATGTGAGAAAGATTCGGCAGTTTATTTATAAATCTTTCTTATGCCTTTATACCTGTTGTCTAAGGAAGAACGCCTGCGCCCAATACTGGGGTAATCATGGATTCTGCGGTGTAGTATGCCTTTTCCCCAAACCCGAACATGCCTGCCAGCATATTTGCCGGGAATCTTTTTACTGCGGTATT
>JACQNA010000043.1 GCA_016203335.1 Candidatus Woesearchaeota archaeon | reverse complement strand
GGGATTTGACCTGAATGCGGTGTACCAGCAGGAAGAGCGGAAAAGGCAGCAGCAAGAGCAGGAGGCAGCGCGGCAAGCAGCGGGAAGCAAAAAGCCAGGACAGAGAAAGGGCAGGCAGCCTGCTGATTCTCCGGATGCGCCATATGCCGGCTTCTGCATTACCGAGCAAAGTGATAGGTATACGCTGCATAATGTTCCGTATGGCAGCAGCCTCTGGGCGCTCAGCTGGAGCAAGGAGCTGCTCGATGGAGGGAAGAGCCATACGCAGGATGCATGGGCTGAACTGACAAAAGATAAGGAATTCAGGCTGGCATCCGGGCCAGTGTATGCTGCCAGCATGATGGCGCTCTCCGGCAGCAGGAATGCTCCGGATGCGCAGCAGAATGCGCTGGTGGAAAAAGTCCGGCAGATGCTTGCCGGCGATTTTGCAGAGGATAACCCACACAAGATAACGAGCACCAGGGTGAGGTATACTGCTGCCGGCCAGGATATGGCAGTGCACGGGTACGGGTATCCGGATCCGGCTACGGTGAATGCAGTGATTGCTGGCCCGGACAGGAAGCCGGAAGCTGGCGATGCTGCTGCGCTCGAAGCCCTGCTCGGCACCAGGGATGTGCAGCGGTTTGCTCAGGCAGCAGAATGGATAACCGGCAAGCGTCCGTATCTGTATAGGCTTAATAGCCCGCTGACGAAAGATACGAAGCGGGTGCTGAGGCTTGGCTGCTACGCCGACGGCTTCGACGTGGATGCCTACGGCAACGTCAGCATCGAGTGGCCTGCTCGCGGGGTGGTCGCGCAGCGCGAAAAAAATAAGGGTGGAGCATGAGCAGCATCGAAAATAAGGTAAATGAGGTAGTATGGGCTCATGGTATAGCACATGCCGCCAAGATAGAACAGAGGATGGGCAAACCAAGCTTTGAGGCATATACGAACATTGCGACACAACAGACAACCATCCGCTATAATCCGGCGTTTGCCCTCTCAAAGGCAGCCCGACGGTTTGCAGCGGGGAAAAACGTGCAGGCGCCATTAGAAACCTGCATCCGGGATGTCACCAGCCATGAATGCGGGCATATCCCCAACAGCAAACGGAGGGCATGCCCGGGAACAGTTGATGATCATGAAGCGCATTTCTATGAGCCCATCGCTCAAGTGCTGGGAAAGGCAGGAAAGCTTGCCGCAGTTGATGCAGTCTCTAATATGGCTGAAGACCTAATTGACAATACATTATTGGCGCAGGGAGCGCATGCCGGCCTCTCATTGTTTTATGCAGATGTTGCGGAGAGCATAGGCTGGCAGCCGGCATACGAAGCGTATATGCGTATGCAGCTCTACGCCTGGGGCGATTCCTTAGACCATAAGCTGCTGACACCACACATGGCGAAGAATCCAGAGATAACCAAGGCTGCGCAGTCATTTATCAGGTGGATGGAGCGCTCCAGCGGCAAAGGCAGGCGTATGGGCGGGCAGGAAGTTGCTGCATATTTCGCTGACAAAAGCAATTGGGGGGATATTGCTAGCGCATTTACTCAGGCAATCCTGCCGTTGGTGCCAAAACAACTGGATATTCCCCGCTGCGGATTTGGCAAGCGCATGGAAAAGGAGATGCGGGATCCCTCAACCAGGGAAAGGCTTGCAAGAAAGAGATACGGGCAAGGGCAGGCGGCACCCAGCTGGATGGATCGTGTGGAATCGCTGGACGCGGTATACTCATCCCTCGCAAGGCAGATAGATGTCAGGGTTGAAGAGCCGAGAAAAGCAACCAGCCTCCCCCTGGTGCCATTCCAGCACGAGCCGTTTGATCCGGAAGAGCACGCGCTGTCCCGGGTAGATTTTAGGAGGCCGATGGTTGTTCCTGAAGCAGAAACTCCATTTGGCATTCCTGGATTTTCATTCGGGGTTCCTCGGCACTATATTGAAAAGCCGATGATGGTAAAGAAAGGCATGACCAGCTTTCCGGAGTTTAAATGCGGATATCTGGACTGCTCGGGAAGCATGCGGGAGGGCATTCCAAATCCGGAAGAAAGGGGAAGCACTATCTTTATTCCCTGGGGTGACCAAAGCAAGTACCATTATACCTGCAGGACATGGTATGGGATTGTGGAATACCTGGCGCGCCAGGGCATTCTGCCCAATGTCCATATCACCCTGGGTGTATTCAGCAGCTCCAGTGCGGTGCGCCACGGCCTGGAAGAGGCAAAACAACAGCTCTTCAGCCCGCAGTTTGGTATTACGGCGATGGACAGGGAAGCCATGGACGAGCTCTTCGGCAGCGGCAAGAGCGTATTTTTCACGGTGAGCGACGGAGATATAGGGAACTGGAGCGATGTAAAAAAAGAGTTTATTGCGCGGGCAAATGGGCATTATTATTTCCATATCCAGCTCGGCCCGCATACCAGGATGACTGAAGACTTAAAAAGAGCCGGATTGCCCGTGTATACAGTAAAGAGTGGCACTGATTTTGAGCAGCTTGCCATTGATTTGACCAGCCGTGCATACCAGTCGTATATTGACCAATCGCTGGAGCTGAGAAGATGAGCCGCATCATCGTCGCGGGATTTGACCTGAATGCGGTGTACCAGCAGGAAGAGCGGAAAAGGCAGCAGCAAGAGCAGGAGGCAGCGCGGCAAGCAGCGGGAAGCAAAAAGCCAGGACAGAGAAAGGGCAGGCAGCCT
>JACQNA010000042.1 GCA_016203335.1 Candidatus Woesearchaeota archaeon | reverse complement strand
GTGATGGGTAAAGTAGCAGACAAGCCCGGTATTTGGTATCAGGAGAACGTTTGTTAAGCAATAACCATCCTTTTCTTCATCCGCATGTAGACCTGCCCGTCCCGCTCCTCAATCTGCTTGTGGACATACGCATTTCCAATAAGATGGTATAGGTCAAGAACCCGCTGGTTGTTTCTCCGCTTGAACGAAATGACGTGCTTGATCATCCTCACCCCTGAAAAAAGAAAGAGAGCTGCATACTCTCTTCTTAACCACCCCATTGTATACTGCAGATTTGCGGTTTATATAGTTTGCGGCGAAAATGCGGGAAAAGGTATACAGGCTGCCAAATAATGGATTTTCTGGAGCCGCAACAGAAGCAGTGTATGAAAAAAAGAGAAAGAAGTATAGATATGCGTATACCACTGGAGAAAAAAGAGTATTTTTTTAAACCAAAAGGGATTCTTGGGGAGCATATGAGCCTTGAGCAAAGGGTATTGGTGCCTGTAGCGGATTTCATGGCAACATTCGGCGAGCGGGATTACGGACTCGCGTACTTGGATTACCGCCGGCAGCTCAACGCCCTTCTCGGACAGGATGAGTCATATCCTGCAATTATTCCAGGCATGGCAGAGGTATCGCCAAGAACAAGAGGACATTGGCAGCAGGGGAAGCATATGCCCAAGAGTGTTCATGCGTTGCAGCGCCTGCAGGAGATAGGGGTATCATTTCCCATCACTTATGGAAGCCGGCAGCTATTGACGGTGTGGAGCCTCACCCAATTCAGCGGGTATATAGATAAGAAGTATAATATCTCCATACACCTTCAACCGAATATACAGGAGTATATGAAACAGAAAATAGCCCCCATCTGCCTCAGTGACTTTTGCGGCAGGCCGCATATTCATAGGCTAAGCGGAGGAGATAGCCTGGGAAGGGCGATTTCCTGCGTCAGCGGCAGGACCATGCATGAGGTGAAGGAGATGATAGAGCGCCGGCAGATGAGTGAGGAAGATACAGAGTTTGCCTATGCCCTGCTGTTTTCTTATATTGAGGATCTGCTGCTCACCAGAGGAAATCCATATATCAAAAATGATCGGTTAGTGGTGCATACAAAATTCAGAAGCCAACTGGATGAGGCGGACGGCCTCAAAAGGCTTCTGGAGTTCTGCTTTCAGGAAGAGTTTGCTGCAACAGTCAACAAGCGGAGAAAAAATGATGGAAAGTATACCGCATTAAATATTTATATCTCCAAAAAGAAGCTCGCACGGATACAAGAAAAGTATCGTGCGAGAGTACATCTTGATGCTATATTGCAGTAAGCACCTCAACCTTTCCGCTCTCATCAATAAACAGCGTATGCTCTGCCTGGCTCACCATGCCCTTGCCCACGTCAGGAAGCGGCGGATATGCGGTGAGCATCTCCAGGTTCCGCATTTCTTTCAGCGCAAGCGCAACATATCCCTTGGGGAATTTCTTCTCCAGCCAGCGGGTGCAGAAGGGCAGTCCCTGGTAGGATTCCATCTCCTGGAGGATTTTCCTGCTCATCGGGCTGCGCACTGGCTTTTTCTTGTCCAATGAGAATATGGTTGCTTCTCCTGCCTCATGGATAATTCCGCTGCCTGTGCTGGCAAACGGCTCGACTGCAAACACCATGTCCTTGATAATGGTAGGATCCCCGTTGTCATAGTTCGGGATGGTGGGAGCGGTGTGCACCTGAAAGGGAAGCAGCCCGTGCCCGGAGAGGTTTCTGACCGGCGCAAAGCCAAATCCCTGGATAGTGTCCTGGACAATCCTGCCGATCTCCCCTAATGATTTCTGCTCACGGAACCCCTGGATTGCATGGTCCAGGGCAGTGCGTGATGCCTGGACAAGGTTGTCATAATTGCCGGAAAGGTCAACAGTCACTGCAGTATCGCCAATGCAGCCATCCACGTGCACCCCGACATCCAGTGAAACTAATTGGTCAGTGAGCAGAGTCTGGTCGCTGCTCACCGCGCAGTAATGCGCAGCGATCTGGTTGCAGGAGATCTGGACAGGGAACGCAGGCATGCCTCCAAGCGCTGCAATCTTTGCCTCTACCTGCTCGGTCACCTCAAGCAGCAAAACCCCTTGTTTGATCAGGGCAGCGCCGTACGCAAGCGATGCTGCAGCGATCCTGCCTGCCTTCCGCCAGGGAGCAATAGTGTCCATGAGGTAAATGTTTTTTTGTTTTATTTATAATATTTCCGATGAAGGCAATGGGATTATATAAAATCTTCTTCCCGTAAACCAGAAGATTTAATGATTTGATGTAAAGTGCCCTTTTTTAGAAGGGAGTGAATTGGCACGGTGATTTTCGTAGTGCCATCAGGGGTGTTCTTTTCCAGCCGTACATGCGAGCCCCTTTGCCGAACAACAACAAAACCCTGCCGGCAGAGAATCTTGACAATTTCCTTTCCAGAACATTGAGGTAGCTTCATATCTTTACTTCTGCAAGCTCTCCTTCATATCTCATCATCTCATTTGCGTCAGTTTCAAGGTATAACTCTATCGCTTCCCTGATGTTCGCTAACGCTTCCTTCCTCGTTTCTCCTTGGGAAATACAGCCGGGGAGAGAAGGTGCATAAACAGTATACCCCCCTTCCTTCTGTTTTTCAAGCACTACCTTAATTTCCATAGGGAAAGTAAATGGGCAAACCCTTTATATATTTAACGGCAGGCAGCCGAGATATGCCAAGCCTTAAATACTGCGGAATTTTCTGCAGGAATGAGGTGATACCGTGAGAGCGTATATTGCTTTGGTGCTGTTTGCAGTGCTGATTGCCGCATGCAAACCAGCCGCTGATACGGAAAATATAGTGGCAGATACTGGCATGCCCGCACGAGAAGATAAAGGGATAGTGGAAAAAGAGGTCATAGAAGAGCAAGAAGAAATGGCCGCGGAGAAGACAGAAGGTGCGGTGATGGAGAAGAGCGGTTCGGCGCTCACGATCCAGGATCGGGCCATCACCCCGACTGAGCTGACCGTTGCAGCAGGCACAGAAGTCGCTGTTACGGTGAACGGCGCGACCGCGCATATCATTACGGTGAATGATGACGCGACCTACAAGACGGTTGCAAACCTCGGCACACTGGCAAACGGCAAAAGCGCAACATATGTCTTCAATACGCCAGGAGTATACACCGTCAAATCATTAAAGGCAGGAACAGTGCGCGCGACAGTGACTGTGCAGTAAGGGCATATGCTTTGTATTCTTTATTTATTTCTTTTTCCGTTCCCTTGCCACTAACCGCTCTAATGCATCAATCTTCTTGAGCAGCTCCAGCTTCTCATGGTCAAGCCGGGAGATCTGCTGCGCGTATTTTGTCAAGGCAAAATCATC
This sequence comes from Candidatus Woesearchaeota archaeon, assembly GCA_016203335.1. Lineage (GTDB taxonomy): Archaea > Nanobdellota > Nanobdellia > Woesearchaeales > JACQNA01 > JACQNA01. The sequence continues at coordinate 2,298 of JACQNA010000042.1, read as the reverse complement.
GCTCGTGATCGTCGTGCTGACATCAGTGAGCTTCTGCGCAGCAATGCCCATTCCTTTCACCAGCTGCACCATCTCCTGGATGCTCTGCTTGCCCTCTTTGTAATGGCTGAGCTGCCCGGTCAGCTCGCTTACCCCCTCCCGGAGCTCCTGCTGCAGGATGCCGGCGACAGACCTGCTCAGCTGCTGCTGCCCCTGCTGGAACTTCCTGATCTCAGACTCAAACTGCTCCCGGTTGATCTGCAACTGCTGGATGTGGATGCCCAGCTCCTGCACCAGTGCATGCTGCTCTGCCCTGATTTTCTCCAGTGATTTATGGATGTCATCAAAAGAGAGGATGCTCTTGGAAAACTGCTCCTGAAACTCGGCAAATGCATGCTTCAGCGAAGCCATCTCTGCCTGGATCCCCTGCATCTGCGAGGCAACCACTTCCAGCTCTTTTTTGTTGAACATAAACGGGTAGAGGGATGCTCTGCATAAAAACATTTGGGTTGTGGAAAAGGTATTAGTTGATAAGAGGGTCGTTGCGCCATGATGGCGGCGTGCAAGGTGATGAGTGTTAAGGCGATACAAATAAATATACAAGAAAATAGTTTACTTCATCTTCACCTGCATCTGCTGCAGCTTCTTCATCATCTTGCCCATGTCCTGCTCGCTTCCCTTCATCATTTTCATCAGCTTCTTGCTCTGCCGGTACTGCTTGATCATCTCGCGGATGGCAGGAACGGGAACGCCGGCTCCCCTGGATATCCGCTCGATCCTGCCTTGGCTCATGACATCCGGATCCTCCAGCTCTTCCTTGGTCATGCTATTCATGGCAAAGCGCCAGTGCTTCAGCTTGTCCTCCTGCACCTCCAGCATCTCTTTCGGCAGCTTCAATTGCCCAAAGCCGGGAATCATCTCCAGGACCTTGCTGAAGGGCCCCATCTTTTTCATGGCCTCGATCTGCTCATAGAGGTCAATCAGGTTGAAATCGCCCTTGAGGAAGCGCTTGCCTAAGTCCTTTGCCTCTTCCTCAGTCATCGCCTCTTTTGCCTTTTCCAGCAGCGCCTCTAAATCGCCCATGCCCAGCATCCTGCTCACAAAGCCCTGGGGATTGAACAGCTCCAGGTCAGCGCTTTTTTCTCCGACTCCGATAAACAGGATCGGCGCCCTGGTCACTGCGCATGCAGTCAATGCCCCTCCTGCCCGGGCAGTGCCGTCCATCTTGGTGACCATGACTCCGGTGATATGCACGCTCTGGTGGAACTGCTCTGCCTGGCGCTGCGCAGCCTGGCCGATGTCCGCAGAGATCACCAAGATCCGCTGCTCAGGCTGGATAAGCGAGTTCAGCTGCTCCAGCTCCTTAATCAGCTCTGCGGAAAGCGCATCCCTGCCTGCAGTATCAATAAGGACAATGTCAAATTTCTTCAGCTCTCCCTGGAACTGCCGGTAGATGGCAGCGGGGTCTTTCTCCTGCTTGTTGATAAAAACAGGGATATGCACCTGCGTGCCAGTCTGCACCAGCTGCTCGGGCGCAGCAGGGCGATGGACATCCAAGCCCAGCGCAGCAACCTTATAGCCGCGCTTCATATAGTAGGAGGCAAGCTTGCCGATGGTTGTTGTTTTTCCTGAGCCGAACAATCCTACCATCATAATTGCATACGGCTTCTTGGTGATGGAAAGCTCTGCCTTTTCCTTGCCCATCAGCGCAACCAGCTCTTCATACACAATCTTGATCAGGTGCTCTTTTTTCGTCAGCCCGGGGGGCAGCTTTTCCGAACTTCGCTCCTTGATCCGCTGGGTTAATGCAAAAACCAGCTTCACATTGACATCTGCCTGCAGGAGCGCGCGCTGGATGTCCTTGACCAGCTCATTGAGCAGCTTGTCATCCACAAACATGCTTTTGGCTATCTTGGAGAGCGTGTCGCGCAATGACTGGGAGAGCTTTTCGAGGACCATGGGAAGCTTAAGATAAACGACCTCTGTGCATTTGTATCTCTTCTGCGGTCAGGTCCTTGAGTCCGAGACACCATTTCAGATGTTTATTTGCCATACGCCCCCCACATCGTATGCACGTAAAATGAATGGTTATTTAAAATGATGTGGTGCGCTGCAATTTCCTTCATCACCGCTTCCTGCTCACGCAACGCTTTCATAAAAGTAGCCTCAGGCATATTAAGGCGGTGGATTTTGTAGGGCAGAAGGTGAAAGGGAAAATCATCGCTCTCGGTAACTGCTAAAAGATCGAGATCAGAATCCTTGCCAGCCTGGCGCTTCGCAAAGCTGCCAAAGACAATAAGGGGGGCGTGCGTCGTCAGG
>JACQNA010000047.1 GCA_016203335.1 Candidatus Woesearchaeota archaeon | reverse complement strand
TTTTTCATGGTGGGGTACGCTCCCACCCCCAATAGCAGCTTCACAGCTGCATTGGGTTAAATACTTTTTCTACAGAGCCGTAATATCGGGCGTTGCGTGGATATTAGGCATCCTTATAAAAATTTTAGAAAATGGACTAGTTTTGATTGTGGTGTTTCAAACATTTCTGGGCGATTTGTAGCATCTTTAACAGATTTTTCATGTTGCCGATGTATCTTAAAACCTTTTGTTTTGGTCTTTTCCCGTCTTTATACGCTTCCACAATATAATAATATGTTCTTCCCCCAAATTTCTTCTTTCGGATAAACATATATAGGTTAGGCATTACTTATATTTAAAAATTGTTGTTTTGTATAATAGAAATCTTTAAATATTGTATAGGCACTACTTTAACCATGTCAAAGAAATAACTTTTCTTCTCAGTAGATTAATTTACACATATAGAATGAATATCCACGCAACGCCGTAATATCGTCGGTGCACCGACGGCAACTCATCCCTTTTTCCGTGGCCCGCCGGAGAACATATCACTTCATTCGGGGTAGCGCCGGCTCGCTCCGTGTTGTCGCAACGGTAAGGGCGGTTCCCTCCCGAAGGGAGCGACCCCTTCCGCCATGCTTCTGCAGGTGCGGCATCGCTCACAAAATGGCGCTACCCCGCATTTTCTCCAAAATTGCCTGAGGCACAAACTATTTAAACAACCCATTCTCCGGCTTGCGCATGGGTGGCTTGCTTATCGCCGGCATTGATCCCGGAACTACGGTAGGATACGCCCTCCTCGATATCACCGGGCGCTTGGTGGCGGCAGGCTCGGGAAAAACGCTGGCGCTGCCCGCGCTGATCGAGGCTGCCCGCATGCAGGGAAAGCCGCTCATCGTCGGGACAGACAAGCGGCAGGTGCCGGGCATGGTGAGCGCGTTTGCCGCGAAATTCGGCGCGCGAATCGTCTCTCCGCCGGAAGATATCGCTGTTGCGGAAAAGCAGGCGATAGCTGCCGGCATTGCTGTTAGGAATGCACATGAGCGGGATGCGCTTGCCGCCGCACTCTACGCCTACCGGCATTTTGAGAAGCTGCTCACCAAGATTATCTACCATCTCCGGGAGTTTGATGCAGGAACCGTGCAGCGGGTGAGCGAGCTCTGCGTGAAAGAGGGCATGAACATCGCGCTTGCCCTGGACATCGTGACCAAGCCGGACGATGATATTGTGGCACAGCTCCCCAAGGTCTTACCGCAGGAGGAGCGCAGGGACGAACTGAACTTCATCTATTCCCGGCTCAAGCGGGCGGAAAAAGAGGCAGGGCTGCTTAGGCAGCAGAATGCCGGGCTCCAGGATGAGTCTGCACGCCTGGAAAAGCAGGTCTCCCTGCTCGCCAAAAAGCAGCAGCCGGGCGACCATGATCTGCAGCGCCTGCTTTCGCTCAGGGAAGAGCGCATCAAATCGCTGCAGAGCGACCTCCGCTCCAGGGAGCAGGGTATGCGGCTGCTCCAGCAGCAGCTGGAAAAATACCGCACGCTCCTGATCGGCAGCAATGCCTATCTTGTTGCCAAGCGGCTCTCCACTTTAGGGCATGAGGAATTCCAGCGCAAGAAGCGCATCCTGCAGCTCCAGCACGGCGATATCTTATTTGTGGAGACCTTGGACATCATCAATAACCGGATCCTCGAGCAGCTCCGCGGCAAGGTGCGCACGATTATCTACCGCTCCCGGAGGCAGCAGTGGCCGATGCCTGACTTTACCCTGATCCCCTCTGAGAAGCTCTCGCTCATCGAGGACAAATACTTTGTGCTGGTGCGGAAAGAGGACCTGGAGCGGGAGCAGAACAGCATGGAGACCATGCGGACGCTGATTGCTGATTACAAGGACAGGTTCAGACTAGCCAGAACCCACGAGCATACACTGCCCTGACCTTTTCACCGAGCTTGACATCCTTCTTGTTTTCTACCGCTGCTGGCTGGTAATCCTGGTCCAGAATGATGATAGCAGGATACGCCCTCACCACTCTTGTCTCAAACGGCTCGAGTTTCCTGCATTCCCTATCTTTCCTGCGGAAGGAAAGGTGTTTGCCTGTCCTGATGTCCACCCCGGCAATCATTTTCGTGATGCTCGTGATCCGCATCAGGGAAACACCAGCCTCGACGACATCGCCTACCCCATACCCCAATGTCCGGAAGAGGATGTTCAGGCGGTATTTTGCCTTGCCGGTCTGCTTGTCGCGGGAATGCAGGCGGGGGGATTCCTTCACCACAGCACCAAACCTCTTCTGCAGGGCTTTCACGATGCTCCGCATTGCCTTGTTGGAAGTGAAGAAATAGTCATAGCCGTTCCTCACGCACATTACTTTCATGATATACCGATCGTGCTTCTCTATCGCTGCCTGGATATCATCAACCTGCTCTCCACGGAGCTGGAGGATCCCCTCAAAATAGTCGCGGTGCATAGCGCTCATGCATACGCTTCTGTTTAAGAGCTTTGCCCTAACCCAAACATTTAAAAAATCACTTCTGCCTGCGTTCTGCATGGATAAAGAGCAAATCATCTTGTTTCTGAAGAAGCTCTGGCACTTCATCTGGAATGACAATTCCATCTGGTCATGGCTCTTGAACATTGTGCTGGCATTTGTGCTCATCAAGTTCGTGGTGTTTCCCGGGCTCGGGTGGCTGCTCGATACTTCTCATCCCTTGGTGGCGGTTGTCTCGGAGAGCATGGAGCATGACGCTGGATTTGATGCCTGGTGGGGGCAGCAGGGGCCTCTCTTTGCGCAGTTCGGCATCAGCAGGCAGCAGTTCCTTGCGTTTGATTACCCATCCGGGTTCAACAAGGGTGACATCATGATCCTGCGCGGGGCAGGCCCCGGGAACATCGCTGTCGGCGACGTTATCGTGTTCACCGACGGCATATCCGAGCCGTTCATCCACCGGGTGGTGAACGTGTCTTTTGGCAACGGATTTGTGTACCGGACCAAGGGCGACCATAACCCAGTATCCATTGTGGATTACCGCAACGTGCTTGGCGAGCGGGTGCCCAAGGGAACGCCGGGAGCGCTCCGGCTGCTTGATGAGACTGATATCCGGCAGGAGCAGGTGATCGGCAAGGCAGTATTCCGCATCCCCTTCTTCGGCTACCTGAAGGTCTGGGCAGTGGAGCTGTTAAGACTATTCACTCTGGGGTAACATTTATATACCTGACCACTTCTGACAGGGTTATGTTCTGCCCCAAATGCGGCTCTATCCTGATTCCTTCGATGAGCAAGGGGAAGAAGATTCTCAGCTGCAGCTGCGGCTATAAATCCAAGGATCTGAAGCCTGCGCAGATCTCTGAGCGGGTGCGGGAGAAGCAGGAGGGCATTACTGTTGTGGAGAAAGACGCCCCGGAGCACCTGCCCAAGGTGGATGCGGAGTGCCCCAAGTGCGCGCATCCCAAGGCATATTTCTGGACCGTGCAGACCCGGGCAGGAGATGAGCCGGAAACTAAGTTCTTCCGCTGCGCGAAGTGCAAGCATACCTGGCGGGATTATTCGTGATTAGCCAGCATATTCATAATAATACCCTTAAGATCATTGTCCAGGCGAATGCCAGGGCTGAAGGGGTGCTTGGATACGATACTGGGAAACAGGCGCTGCGGATAGCGGTAAAGGCAAAGGCTGAGCAGAACAAGGCGAATGTTGCGGTTATCGGGCTGTTTAAGAGGCAGGGATACACCGTCCGGATTCTCCGGGGATTGAGCAGCAGGGAGAAGGTGGTGCGGGTACTATGAACAAACAGCAGGCATTACTCCAGATTGTCCGTGCGTGGAACGTCAATGAGAAGCCAGAGCATCGCGGATTTCGGTGCGCGGCCTGCCAAACCTACATGAAACAGGCATGGCACCACTGGCTGCATACTGGAGGATATACCCTTCCTGTTCATTTCTGCGAGCAGTGCGAGCAGGATTTCCGTGCAGGGAAGATATCTTCTGGAAAAGCTGTTCTTGTCGATAAGACAAGATTCTCCTGGTATTCCAAAGGGGTGCAATCCAAGCTGAAACATATTGTTCGGTCATGGAACATTCGCGCGAAGCCAATTTTCAAGCCTTTCACCTGCGATGACTGCGGCAAACCGTTTACTGAGATGTATCATATATGGTATAATAATAATGCCTGGACATTAGCAGAGGTTCATCTGTGCAAGGGATGTGCGCAGAAAACAGGCATTGAGTAACTGCAACATTTAAACATCAGAATTCCACCGGTCTTGGACTGGTGGTTTACCGGTGCAAACTACAATTGGGTGGAATTCTGAGTGTGTGTCAGAAATGCCTCGCATTTCTGAGCATGCTCAAAAACTTTTTATTTTTGACACTCAAGAACCACCGGATATAAACATCTATGCGTCATGCCATCCGGTCTCTGACCGGTGGTTCTTGACAAAACAATACTTCTTCTCTCTTCTCATGGGCTCCTTCATCGTCCTCTACGGCATCAACAATATCGGCAAGACAACGCAGGCCAGGAGACTGGTTGCGCATCTGCGTAAGCAGGGCAGGCACGTCACTTACTTCAAATCACCGAATTATCAGCCTTCCTTTGGCAGGCTCATCAACAGCATCCTGCGCAGCCACCAGCAGCGGTCTCAATCGTTAGTTTTATAAAGTTGATATGCTCTGCAGTATGATATGGCCAACATAACTGTTTCAGAAGAAAAATTCAGCAAAGTGATTGCCGATGTAGAAAACTTAGTACAGGATGTCACGGACATGTTTGATCAGGACAGAATAGCTAAAGAAAGGATTGCAGACATAGAAGCAGACCCCTCTATTGGAAAAACCGAGAAAGAACTGGATAGCTATCTCAAAAAGAGGGGAGTCCAAATTGGCTGAGTGGGAAGTCAAAGAGCACCCCGATTTCTTTAAGGATTTGCATAACCTAAGCACAAGCGATCTTACTATATTCTATACCAAAAAGAAGAAAATTAAAGAGAATCCGGAACGGGAGAAGCACCTCAGCGGCGGGGCGAATTGTTATCGGGAGCCCATCACGAAGAACATCAGGCTTATCTATTATATTAAAAGCAATACCATCTGGCTGTTGACTATCGGCAAGCACAAAGAAGCATATCAAACACACTTGAAAAGGCTGCATTCCTTACGGGAAAAATTGAGCCAATAACCGCTGAGCATAAGTTGCATATCGCAGCTATTGTACACATCTGCTCTAGAACGAGCTGGGGGCGTAGCCGACCTGCAATAACAATCTTTAAAAAAACAATCATTATAGCCATCCGTTATGGGCTCCTTCATCGTCCTTTACGGCATCAACAATATCGGCAAGACAACACAATGCAAGCGTCTGGTGGCATATCTCCTGAACAAGGGAAGAAAGGCTACTTATTTCAAATCACCTGATTATGCCCTTCCCTCAGGCAAAAAGATACATGCCATCCTCCGGAGCACCCGGCAATCTGTCTCAGAAGAAGAGTTCCAGCAGCTCTACGCGAAAAACCGGTTTGAGCAGCAGGCAAAGGTCATCGCTGCGCTCCAGAAAGGAGATGTCATTATGGAAGATTATGTGGGAACGAGCCTTGCCTGGGGCTCTGCAAAGGGGATTTCGATGGATGCTCTCCGAAAAATGAATCAAGGGCTGCTCCATGAAGACCTTGCCATCCTGCTGGACGGCAGGCGGTTTGCTTCCGGGAAAGAGCGGATACACCTCCATGAGCAGAATGATGCGCTGCTCCACAAGGTACGGAGACTCCATTTAACACTTGCACACAAATATCATTGGCATATCATCAATGCAAACCAGCCTAAAGCGAAGGTATTCCGTGATATTGTTGCTGTTCTCCGGGTGATCCGATGATTATCCATGTTGGCTCTGCCAATGAAGCGAAGCTTAGGGCAGTACAGGCAGCATTCTCGCATTATTTTACGGATATTACCGTCAAGGGCATCGCTGTGCAGAGCATTGTTGCTTGCCAGCCTCAGGGTATCAAAGAAATCATGAAGGGGGCGAAGCATCGCGCTGCTGCCGCGTTTTCCGGATCTGATTATTCCGTGGGCATTGAATCAGGGCTCTTTCCATTTCCGGGCACGCATTCCGGGTTTATGGACATGACCTGCTGCGCTGTTTATGACGGCAGGCGCCACTACCTGGGCACTGCCCCGCTGTTTGAGCATCCTGCGCATGTGGTTGATGCTGTCCTCAGGGAGAGCAAGGAAATCTCCCAGGTGTTCCACGAGCTTGGCTATGGGAATGAGCGGCTCCGCCATGGGGAGGGGGCTATCGGCTTTCTCACCAAGGGAAAGGCAACCAGAGAAAAGATTACTGAGCTCGGCATACTCATGGCGCTTGCGCAGATCGTCAATACAGAATGCTATTTTCCTCCAGCTCAACCGCAATCTGGGGGTACTCCTTCTGCACCGCTTCCTTAAGGGTTTCCAGGAATTTCATGGTTGGGGGGGAGATGTTTCCCAACTTTTTGTCCAGCAGATTGGGATCAGGCACGAACTGCTTGAGCACCCATCTGCACCTCAGGGGAGCGATTGCAGCTGCAATGTTCAGGATATCCTCTTTCCGGTAGAGGATGCCGGGTACAATGGTTGTTTGCACCTCAGCAGGAATGTTGTGCAGCTGCACTTCCCTGATGGTGCTGCGGATGTCTGCAATCAGCTGCGAGGCAGGAATGAAGAATGTCGCTGCCCTGGTTATCTTATCAAATATCGCTTCATCCAGCGGAGCAGGCATCCTCAGGATAATATGGGAGATGAGCTGCTCCTGCACCAGGGCTGTAATAACATCCGGCTTGGTGCCGTTGGTGAGAAGGACAGCGGGAAGCTGATATCGCTTTGCTGCCTGCGCGAGCTCCAGTAGAGCTGGCTTCTGCAGGCAGGGCTCTCCGCCGGCAAAGGCAACTCCCTCTACTGCATGCCGATGCTGCTCGAGCGCTTTTTTCAGCTCACGGGTCTCGAGCAGATACTCATTCTTGAATTCGGCAAACGCTGCATGCGAGAACGCGTGCCGGAAATTATTGCCTGCAAACAATATGGCAAATGCCACTTTTCCCTGCCAGTGGATGGTTGACATGGGCACCTGCCCGGCGATATATGCATGCATGCTGCCTCTCCCTACCTCTTCTGCCGGAGCTCCTGGTCCTGGACGTATTCTTTGGAAGGGTCTTTCAGGGCGTACTCGGCCTTCTGCAGCTCTGTGCCCAGATAGAGCGCATGGCCAGTGTCCATATGCCCTGCTGCGGCAATCTGGAGATAGACATCCTGTGCGGTCTTTCCCTCAAAGCGCTCCAGCTCCTTGTTGAGCACCGGATCCGTGTGGCTTACTGCTATCTTGCCCTCCTTCACCATGATAATATAATTGCCGACCGGGTCAGTATAGGAGACTTCATGCTTCCGGAATTTCCCGAGCATCTCCTCGACCTGGTTGTAGTAGTGCTTGTAGATTTGCGCGGAGGAGGAGATAATAGTGAGGATTCCCGGCGGCAGCTGGACAGCGTCAGCAAGCTCTTTCTGGATCGCTGCCATGCCATACGCATTCTCTGGCCAGCCCTGCACCATGTCATGGCTGCGGAAATAGACCGTGAGGTTCAGCTTCTCATCCTGCACTATCGGCTGCACCAGCACCAGGCAGGGCGATGACTTGTGCTTTCGGGTGAGCTCATCTGCCGGGTGCCAGGTGATGGCAAGGATGGACTTGGCATAGATGTTTTTCTGCAACGCGAAGATCATATCTTTGACCTGGTCAATCTCCGCGCCGTGCCCGGTGTACGCGACATGCGCATCAATATGCGGCCCCTGGCCAAACTCAAAGTCCCTGAATGCGGTGGTTGTCTTGAGATTCCGGATATATTCCTCGTCGGGGAAGTGATAGGCGCGCAGCTTGTTGCCGTAGGTGTATGCCTTGCCCTGCGGCAGTTCCGGGGAGAGAACCTCTGCGCAATACGCCTTGATCTTTTCCGGCGTCATGGGCACGAGAAACGGATTATATGAGAGATCAGGGTTTTGGGAGTCGGTAATCACCGCAACCATATTGTTAATCTCTTTTACTTCCCTGTCTGTGTTGGCATCCATCAGATTTTTCCTGCCATAGCGGTTGATGGCGTAGATTACCTCGACCCAAGCCTTTGGGATGGTAGTGCCGCGGACAATCAGGGGGCCGCTGCCATAGGGCATGATGCTGGATGCAGGCTCCTGCGGAAATACTTGCGGTGGGGAAAATGCCTCTTTTTTTGGCAGGGTGCTGAGCAGGCGGTTTGCCTCGGCAATCCTTTCCATAACAGAGGCAGCAGGCATTTGTGCATTGAGGTCAATCAGCCGGACGTGCTGCTGGACTTTCCTGATATCTTCTATCGGGATGTTCGCGTCAAAATACACTGCATTCTCAAATCCAGGCAGCTTGCGGCTGTCTGCTATTCCCCTGGTGAAGAATGTGCGGAGGGCATTTGCGCTGGTGAGCTCTGCCGGGTCCCCTTTTCGTGATGCGTATTCCTCGCCGAGCAGGATGATGTAGCGGATGTACGGATTTGCCAGGATATTCCGCACCATGCTTTCCAGGCCGGCAGGGGTGTAGAAGTTGGTCGCCATGGCAAGATTTTCCTTGTCCAGGCGCGGCAGAACCACATCGCGCATGGTCCAGCAGAATGTCACTACCACATTCGCCCTGCTTTCCTGATGGTTCGGGCTGACATAGGCGATCCGGTCCCGGCTGGCGACTTCCCATGCAGAAGGGGCTGACATCAGGCTGCTGAATCTTGGATGGTTTATAAAGAATGCTATGGTAAAGAATATATCCGTTTCTTCTTGTGCCTCTGGCTCAGGATCTTTTGCAGCGCCGGGAGAAATCAACAAGGTTTATATACTACACTCGGGAGTTCTTGCCCTATGCACAAATGGGTGTTTTTGACGGTTTTTATACTGATAAGTTCTGCGTATGCACAGCCACCAACACAGCATTTACCGGATCCGGGAAGCTTAACCATCAACAATGTTGGAATTCCTTTTGGCAGTCAGGAGAGAATTTACGATGTTGCTATCTCAATCGCTACTTTAAAAGACAGCTATACTGTTGGCGAGAAGATTGAGCTGACTGATCCGCCTGATGCGTATAGCCTTGACGAAAGAGATGAGAATGACATATCTGATGGCATATATGGGGATAATCCGATTTATACAGAAAGAGGCATAGTGATAGACAAGAGTGCGGTAATGGAGAAGTTATATCCCGAGCAGATTCCAGGTTCTAGTCAGAATGAGCCGCGATACGATGGCTACATCATTGAATTCAGGGAAAAGCCAGTGTTAGAGAAAAAGGTAGAACTGGAGGAAAAGGCTAAAGAAAATCAGCAAACATCCTCCTCACTGGGTAAAGTTCCTGTTGTTGGTGGCATCCTCCGAAGCGTCTATACCACTTTCTCGCTGCAGGAAGAGGATATTCCTGATAGGCTAGAAAGCCATTCAGAGAAAATATCAGGAGAGCATGAACAAGCAAAGCAAAAGATTCTCTCTGCATTAGGCAAGAAGGGATTTGCCTATGAGATAACGGGCAGCGCAATTGGTGCGCAGGAGGATTCCCTTGAGGATATGGGGGAATATAAGACTGTATTTAACGGCATTGCCTTGGATATTAATGACGAAGAAGCGCTGAAGTTAAGAGGCATCCCGGAGGTCAAGGAAGTATATCCGAATTACGAAGTGCATACCACTCTTATGGATTCTGTTCCGCTCATTAATGCAGATGATGTCTGGCTATTGGATAAAGATGGAGGTAATTGTGCATCGTCAGGAAAAGAATGCCTAACTGGAAAGGGGGTTACCATTGCGGTTATTGACACTGGTGTTGATTATACACATCCCGACTTGGGCGGCTGTTTTGGAGAAAGCTGCAAGGTTATCGGAGGCTATGATTTCGTAAATAATGACAATGATCCTATGGATGACCATGGACATGGAACGCATGTTGCTGCAATTGCTGCAGGAAATGGCGTTTTGAAAGGAGTTGCTCCTGATGCAAGAATTGTTGCATATAAAGTATTAAACTCTCTGGGTTCTGGAAGTTATGATGATGTGATTAAAGGAGTAGAGAGAGCAATTGACCAAAATAGCGACGGTGATTTTTCTGATCATGTGGATATAATAAGCATGAGCTTAGGGGGGCCTGGAGATCCGGATGATCCTTTGTCTCAGGCAGTTGATAATGTCGTTAACAATGGGGTTGTTGCAGTAATTGCCGCCGGAAATTCTGGCCCGGGCAAACAGACAATTGGAAGTCCAGGAACAGCAAGAAAAGCGATTACTGTCGGAGCAATTGATAAACGAGGCAATATTGCGATTTTCTCTTCGAGAGGACCCGTTATTTGGAACGATGAAAACGAAGATAAAAAAGCAATTATGAAGCCGGATGTTGTTGCGCCAGGAGTAAATATTTGCGCAGCAGAATATGATTCTGCATGGGGTGATAGAAAATGTTTAGATGATAAGCACGTTTCAATTTCCGGAACTTCAATGGCAACTCCGCATGTTGCAGGCGCTGTTGCATTGATTAAACAAGCACATCCTGGTTGGACTCCCGAAGAAATAAAAGCAGTGTTGAAAACGACCGCTGTTGATATTGGAAAATCATCAACGGTGCAAGGAACAGGAAAAATTGATGTCTTGGAGAGTGTGAAAATTCAAGAGAAACCTTTAATTGCCGAATTAGAATCTTTGGATTATACACTCTCCGAAGAGGTAGATATCACTGGAACTGCAAAAGGAGAAAATTTTGAAAAGTATGAAGTTTATTAT
>JACQNA010000055.1 GCA_016203335.1 Candidatus Woesearchaeota archaeon | reverse complement strand
GAGGTCATCGTGGAATGCATCGGCGGCAAGATGGGCAGGGCAAAGGGAGACCTCGGCGGGGTGCGGTGGCAGGTCATCAAGGTCAATGACCAGAGCTTGGATGCGCTCCGGCGCGGCATCATCGAGAAGGCACGAAAGTAAATGATCAAGGCATTCAATCTCTGGGATACTGCAGGAATCACTGTTGATGATCCGGGCTTAGCGGGCTATATCTCCTTAGAGCCGAAACTAGTGCCCAAGACACCTGCGCGGTATGCGCAAAAACGGTTCTATAAGTCAAAAATGTTTATTGTTGAGCGCCTGATCAACAAGCTCATGGTTGTCGGCCATAAGGGCAGGAAGCACTTCAAGACATCATACCATACCACCGGAAAGGCGCATACTGCCTACACCATTGTAGAGCGCACCTTCAAGCTCATCGAGCAGCGCACCAAGAAGAACCCCCTTGAGGTGTTCGTCAAGGCATTGGTGAATGCCGCTCCCCGCGAGGAAATCATCACGATTGAATATGGCGGCGCACGCTACCCCAAGGCAGTGGAATGCTCGCCCCAGCGGAGGATTGACATCGCACTGCGGTATTTTGTGCAGGGCGCCTACCAGAAAAGCTTCAACGCCCGGAAGCAGATTGAGGATTTCCTGGCGGAGGAGATTATCGCTGCATATAACCTCAGCAATGTGTCTGCGGCCATCGCCAAGAAGATGGAATTAGAGCGGCAGGCAGACGCGTCGAGGTAAGCGAAAAATTAAATAAGAATAAGTAACCTATCTCTTCTTTTTCGGCGTTTCCGGAATATCATCCAGATTAATTTCGCAGGTCTCGCATTTCTCCTGCTTTGCTGCTTTTTTTGCCATGAGCATCACCGAGGAAGCGAAGGGGATGGTGATATTTAAGGTTTTCTGGAAGCGGCATCCGAAGCGAAAGGTTTATAAGTAAGAAAATTCTTACTTGCCCTATGGCAATAACCACAGTGAAGGTGTCAGAAAAGGGGCAGATCGCCATTCCGCAGGCGATACGAGAGAATATCGGCATCCGGAAGGGGGATGAGCTCATCCTCATCCAGATGAAAGGCAAGATTGTACTGGAGAAGTCTGCAGATGCAGAAAAGAATATAGAGGATGAGTTTGAGGATGTCATCAATTTCAGCGAGAAAGCATTGCGGAAGGTATGGGGTAATAAGAAAGATGATATCTGGGGCAGGTATCTGTCATGAAAGTGAGCCAGAAAGATCTGGTGTTGCTGCCGTATCCCTTTACCGATCTGGAACGGAAGAAGGTACGACCAGCATTGGTGATATCCAATGATGCATGTAATACCCGCTCTGCAGATTGCATGATGGTGCCATTGACGACGGTAATGAACGACGATCCATACTCCGTTATCATTGAGCAGAAAGACCTGTGCTCGGGAACGCTCATTAAACAAAGCAGGATCCGGGCGGATAAAGTGTTCACTGTTGAAAAAAATAAGATTATCATGAAGATCGGAGTGCTCTCAGATAACGTGTTCGATAAAATAAGATTGGAAATAATTAAAATAGTAACCTAACCATGCGCGACCTGCTCAGGCTCCGGAAGCTCTACCAGCTGAAGAACGTGTACCGCTATTCCTCGGTACAGGGCAGGAAGGAAAGCTCAGCAGAGCACACCTGGAGCTGCCTGGTGCTTGCGGATTATTTCCTGGAGCGCCTGGACATCAAGCTCAACAAAGAAAAAGTGCATCAGCTGCTGCTCTACCACGACATCGTGGAGATCGAGGCTGGCGACACCCCCATCCACCATCATGAGGCGCGGAAGGGGAAACAGGAGAGGGAGCGGAAGGCCATGCAGCAGCTGGAGAAAGCGCTTCCCTCAGGGTTCAGCAGGAGAGTGGCGCAGCTCTTCCAGGAGTTTGAAGGAAAAAAGACAAAAGAAGCGCAGTTCGCCGCCATCATCGACCAGCTGGATGCCATGATCCATGAAATGGACTATCCGGAAGACTGGAAGGGGTGGACAGAAGCGATGGTGCGGGAGTTCCATGAGCAGGACTTTCAAAAGGTTCCGTATTTCCGGGAGCTGTTTGAAGAGATAATTACCTATTTGAAGAGTCAGAAGTACCTAAGATAATCACCGTACCTTCAGAAACGTCCTCTGCACAATCTCAGGTAAAGCAGGATGCACGTGCACTGCTCCAGTAATATCCGTTACTCTTCCGCCGTTCTTCATCGCAACCACTACTTCATGGATCAAAGTAGAGGCTTCTGGTCCCATGATGTGACAGCCTAATATCTTTCCGTCGGGCGACGCCAGGGCCTTCACAAATGAAGTGGTGTCGCGGAATGCCAGCCCCATCGCCACATCTCGGTAATAGCCGATCGCTTTCTTGTACGCGACTCCTTTCTGCTGCAATTCCTGCTCAGTATACCCTACTCCGGCGATCTGTGGCGAGCTGAAAATGGCATGCGGCATGGCGGTGTAATCTGCTCTTACCTGATGCCCGGACAGGTTCCACCATACATACTGTGCTTCAAGATTTGCGCTGTGCTTGAAGAAATAGTTGCCTGCAATATCTCCCAGCGCCCAGATGCCTGGCACGCTCGCCTGGAGATGCTCATCAACCTGCACATATCCTTTTGGAGTAGTCTTGACGCCTGCTTTTCCCACATCCAGGATATCGGTGTTTGGTATCCTGCCGACAGCAACCAACAACTCTTCTGCAGCAATGGTCTTTTTTGCTTTGCCTTTCTGCGCAGTGACCGCAACCAGCTTTCCCTTCTTGGCAACCTGCACTGCTTTATAACCTAACAATACCGTATGCTTTTGGGAGAATACCGAAGTGAATGCAGCAGAAATATCATTGTCTTCATTGCCCACCAGCCTATCCATAAACTCAATAATCGTGACCTTTGTCCCCAGAGAGCCAAAGAAATGCGCCAGTTCGCAGGAGATATACCCTCCGCCGATCATGATGATGCTCTTCGGCTGTCTTTTCAGGCGGAGCGCCTCAGTGGAAGTCAGGTACTTTACCTTGTCCAGCCCGGGAATCTGCGGTATCAGGGGGCGCGTTCCTGCAGCAATCACTATCTTTTCTGCAGTGAGCACTTGGTTTCCTACCTGCAAAGTCTTCTTTGCGATGAACCTGCCGGTGCCTTTGAACAAGGTAATGCTCTTATTTGACTTGTTGCCTCTCTCAATCATCTGCGCGTCTGCATCGACAGTAGAGGAAACATGATGCACCAGCCTCTGGAAATCAATCTTCTGGTACTTTGCGGTGATCCAGAACTTCCCTGCGCTGGTAATCGTCTCTGCGACGTCCGCAGCATGGATCAGCATCTTGCTGGGAATGCAGCCCCGGTTCAGGCAGGTCCCTCCCAGGGGCCCTTCTTCCACGACAGCCACTTTCATGCCCTTTGCAGCTGCCGCAGAAGAAACTGATAATCCGGAGCCACCGCCGATAACGATGAGGTCGAATTTTTGCATGCACTGGCATCAAGAACGATGGTATATATGCTTTTCGATTGGCTTACCGGAGCCCTTCTATCTTTTTTACTAATACTTCGTTTACTTGCTTATTTTGTACCGGCGTAAGGGTAAAAAGCTTTTTCTCTATCATTGCGGCAGCAACAGTAAAGATATAGTTAAGCTTAATGACGCGTTCTT
>JACQNA010000054.1 GCA_016203335.1 Candidatus Woesearchaeota archaeon | reverse complement strand
GACGGCAACAGCACCTATAACATGACGAACTATGGCAATCAGGTGGTATTCCTCAGATGGAATTCGACTGATTTCACCAGGGCAGGGGCTGACAAGAACTGGACTTTAACTGGATGGGACTTCCTGCTGGATGATGATGCTGACCATATCAATGATGATCCTGTTACTGGTAAGATTCCGCCGTTGAACTTAACAAATACCACTGCAGAATATTTCAACCATTCCACTGGATTGGAGGTCTGCATCAGCAAGGAGTGCAATGCCGTTCCCCTGAATGACACCCTGAACACCTACTGGCATATCTTCCCTCCATTGGGGCTGAAGAGCGGGACGTACAGCGGGACGATCACTTACATAGTGGAGTAAACATGGATACTGAACAAACCAAGACAGCAGGCAGCAGGAGAGCAAAGGCATTATGGCTTGTCTTGCTCACGGGCATTCTAATCTTGCTCTCTGCCGATAGGAGCAGCTCTGCGCTCATCAGGGGAGTCGCCGTCAACAGCCCGGTTGTGGTCGGAAACCCCATCACCTTTATCGGCGCCTGCCTGGGAGAGCAGGCGGAGCTTATTGTCTGCGATGAGCGCAGCGTCTGCAACAACGAAACGCCAGCGGATGAGATCATCTGCCGCGGACCGGGAGAATGCATGCTCCCTACTACTGCCGAGCATATCGGCGCGCATCTGGACATCGCAACCTGCTGCGATGCTGAAGGCTGCGATGCAGTAACCCAGTTCGCGAAATGGGAGGTGTACCCGCTGCCCGAGCCTGATGATGGCGATGAGGAGGCGCTGCCTGCCCATGGCATCCTTCCCCTTTTGCCTGACATCCGCAGCCTGGAGATTGATCGGCAGACCGTACGCGCTGGTGAGAATATAACCTTTACTGCAGATTGCAATGGAATTGTGGTCTGCCGCCCGGATGTTCCCTGCAATCTCAAAACACCGGCCAGCGAGCTCTTCTGCACTGCAGCAGGCAATACCTGTACCTACATTATCACCCGCCAGGATGCAGGGCAGAATACCGCGATTGCTACCTGCTGCACCCCAGAGGGATGCGATCAGTCCACAGAGCAGGCAATGTGGGATGTCTTCATCCCCGTGCCTGCTCTTTCTTCCCTTTCCAATGATGGGCCAGTATCCTGGGGAGAGAAAATCACCTTTTTCGGAGAATGCTCTGGAGCGCAGATTATGGTCTGTGATGATGAAACATCCTGCGGAAGTGAAACCCCTGGGCAGGATATCATCTGCAAGGGAAAAGGAAGCAATTGCAGCTATCTCCCTGCAGCAGATGATATTGGCACACATACTGCTGTTGCAACATGCTGTGCTGAAAAGGAATGCAGCAAGGCGACCATATCCACGGAATGGACAGTCCTTGCTCCCCTCTCCCCGGCTATTGAAGAGCGCGAGCTCTCTGCCGCGCGGGAACGGATGAGCAAAAAGGGAGCTGAGCTGAATGAAGCGAAGCGCTCGCGGGGAAAATATTCTGCGTCCATTGTATTTACCACCCAGAAACAGAAAAAGGGGAGGGTGGAGCTGGTGGAGTTCTCGGAGCTTGCTGAGCTGCAGGAACTCAGGACAGCAACGCCGGAGGATCCACCGCGCATTGTCCGCTTCTCCACTGATGCTGTTGCCCTAAACCCGCTTTCTGTTGCCAATGCCACCATCACCCTTCCCAAAGAGGGCAGGGTTGACCGGATCATGCGCTGCCAGGACTTTGATTTTGCTGCGGGCAGCTGCCCTGACTGGGAGATGACCGGTATCCCCTTCTCTGATAATGGGACGCATATTACCTTTACCGTGCACAGCTTCAGCGGATATGCCGGAGCAGCAGTCACTATCCTTAATGTGCAGAGCTATCCTGCTGTTGGAGGAAACTGGGAGGTGCAGTTTGTCACTGAAGGAACAGCACCGCTCACCATCACTGCTGTTGACGGAACAACCTGGAGCCTGGATGGGGACAACACTGACCTGCAGTTCCTGCAGGTGCGCTGCGGCAGCGATGTCCGGGAATATGCCTGGGTGAACAACTCGGTATTCATCCCTGAATATACCTGCAATGCAACCGGTTTTGAGGTGAGCAAGGTGCTGACCTTAGGCAGGCATGTCCTCAGGTTTACTTTCGGCGAGGAAGAGGCATACGCCTATAACCAGGCAAATGGGTATATTAAGCTGTTCCTGAGCAATGCGCCGGTATCAGCCGAATGCGGCCTGGAGAACAAGCAGGCAGTGAGCGCTGCAGCAGGCACCAACAAGATCACCTGGCCAGGAGACTTTGACTCCGGATTGCCCGGCGGTGCTGACGGTGGGCAGTTCCAGCCCGGACTGAATGACCTGGGCAATACCACCAATTCCCGGGAATTATCCTCTCCTACAACCATTGGCCGGGCTGGTGCATATAAGACCGGATGGCTGTATGATGCGGATTTAGCCGGTGATCAAGTTAGCGTCAGAAACATCACTTTCAACTTAACGGTGATGGGTGGTGCCATGGCTGCAACAGCTGCAGCTGAGCGGATTGCCGCGCGGATAAGCATTGTCACATGCAACAACAACAACATTACTTTTGTCAAAGACCTGCTGCAGTCCCAGGTTATCGGCGGCACTTTAACTGCGAGCCAGGCCGGATGGCAAACAAACAACGGCTCGCGGGTCTTTCACCCGGCTGCCGGCATGCTGGCAACCCTCAATAACACCTATTTTTATAACGGCAATACTGACCCGGGAACCGGCAGGCATACCTTCCGTAAGGGAGAAAAACTATTCATTGAGCTCGGCTTTGCTGATGGAGGCTCAACTACGAATCGGGCAATCGGCCTGGTGCAGAACAATACGAATACTTTTCTCTGGGTCAATTTCACGGTGAACAGCTCCTATGATCTCCAGCCGCCATTTTTCTCATTCAACCGGACGAACTTTACCACTATCCGCACCAATGAGCTGGGGCTGTTTAATGTCACCGTGACTGACCAGGCAATCTCGCCTGCCAAGCGCAGCAACATCAGCACCGTCATCCTGGCATTCAAGAATGACACTGCTGACTGGGAGAACATCACCACGTACATATTCGACGCAGGGGTACAGAACATCAGCATTGCCTTTAACATGACGATATCCACTGCTGCCAGCGGAGTGCAGTACTGGAAGTACTATGCCAATGACACGAATGACAACGTGAACGAGAGCGAGCTCTACCAAATCATCATCACTGCCGGAGCAGACAACACCCCGCCGGTCGGCAGCCTGAACAAAACCAATTTCACCAGCACCAGCATCAGGTATAATGAAACCGGGCAGTTCACGATTAACTACACTGATAATGTGGCGCTGGACACCATCCTCTTTGCAGTGAAGAATGATTCTGGCGATTCATTTACTAATATCACTACTTTCCGGCTCGGGGCAGGGGCATTGAGCATCAACATTACTTTCAACCTCAGCATATCCTCAACCAATGGAGAAACATTCCAGTGGCGGTTCTGGGGGAATGATACGAACAGTAACATCAATTTTACGCAAATATTTAGCATAGTCATCAGCGACACCATCATGAGCTTCGCGCAGAACGGGACGAACTTCACCTCTCTCCGGACTGGAGATAACGGGATGTTCAACATCACGGCAAAGGATGATGATGGATTGGCGATGGCAATATTCAGCACGAGGAATACTACTTCAGGGGTATGGTTCAACTTCTCTGCAGTGAAGATTGGTGGGACGAGCTATCCGATTCGGTACAATTATACCTCAAGGGCAGATGACGGCAAGGCATTCCAGTGGAAGTTCTATGTAAATGATACGGGCGGGACGATAAACGAGAGCAACACCTTTACGGTGCTGCTCGACGACACCAAAGCGCCGTATTATGTGTTTAACCGGACGAACTTCACGTCTATCCAGCAGGACCAGAACGGCAGGTTCAACATTACTGCCAATGACTCCACCCGAAACCTGGACACCATCATCTTCGCGCGGAGCGAGAACGGGGGCGCCTGGGCGAATCAAACGACACAGCGCATCAACAGTACAGGACCATATGACGCTGCCTTTAATTATACCGTCACCTCTGCAGCAGGAGAGACCTTCCAGTGGAAATTCTACATCAATGACAGTGTCGGCAATATGAACGAGAGCGAGACCTTCAACCTCATTGTTGCGACCGGAGACAGTGCAGCTCCATATTTCGCGTTCAACCGGACAAACTTTACTGACATCAGGATATATGAGAACGGGCAGTTTAACATCACCGTTACAGACGCGGGCAGCCCGCTGGATACGGTTATCTTTGCCATCAAGAACGACACTGCCGCATGGGAGAACAGGACAGCGTTCCGTACCACTGCAACAAGCATTGACATCGGGTTCAACCTCACTGTCTTCTTGGCACAGGGAAAAATCCAGTACTGGAAATTCTACGCCAACGACAGCAACGGATTCATGAACGAGAGCGAGCTGTACCAGCTCATCATCAATGACACCAGGCCAGCAACGCCATCAAGCTTCAATGTGAGCCAGAGCCATAACCGGAGCTTCCAGGCCAGCTGGAGCAGCGCTGATCCTGACGGAGATGATATCACCTACCACATCACTGCAGGCACTACCGTCAACGGAACAGATATCTTTGCAGAGCGGGTGCAGCTCACCAACAAGAGCAACAATTTCTTTAACATGACGCTGAATTACAGCAATGATGGGTTGGCACAGGGCTGGGCCAATGAGACTATCTATATGGCTTTATGGGCGACATCAGCGTCCAGCACCAGCATAAACAACTATACGCCATCTTTCATCCTCTTTGACAAGCTGCCTGATGTGACTGATGTCCTTATGTCTGACAATAACAATCTTGCAGCGTATACTAACTGCACTGGCTCTGCTGCCTGCGCATTTAATCCTGTTTCAGGATCAAATATCACATTAGCGGTGAACATCACTACCATAGACGCCGATAATGACTGCACCAGTGCTGCAGAGTACGGCAAGCTGACTTTGTTCCTCTGCCTGAACTCAACAGCGAAGCCGGGCTGTGGGGATGTCACCAATGCCAACTTTACCTTTGCGGTAGACACAGCCACCAGGAAGGGAACGAGCAGCTCCTGCGAGTGGACATTTGCCACTAATCTGACAAATATCACCCCCCAGTTCTTTGTGGTGAACGGGAGTTACCTCTACTATATCAATGCAACATCACAGTCCGGATTCCGCTCGCTTGATCGGGATAATCAAACCAACGGAACGTGGCGCTACAACGCATTAAAGGCAGTCACCTTCCCCAGCAGCATCACGCTGGGAGATGGCGACACCCAGCTCGGGCAGTGGAACGACGGCAACAGCACCTATAACATGACGAACTATGGCAATCAGGTGGTATTCCTCAGATGGAACTCCACTGACTTCACCCGGGCAGGGGCTGACAAGAACTGGACATTAACAGGATGGGACTTCCTGCTGGATGATGATGCTGATCATATCAATGATGATTCTGTTACTGGTAAGATTCCGCCATTGAACTTAACAAATACCACTGCAGAATATTTCAACCATTCCACTGGATTAGAGGTATGCGTCAGCAAGGAGTGCAATGCCGTTCCCCTGAATGACACCCTAAACACCTACTGGCATATCTATCCGCCGCTGGGGCTGAAGAGCGGGACGTACAGCGGAGTTATCACGTATCTGGTGGAATGATGATTCATAATACTACATACATGGAGTAACAATATGCACCATAAGACTTATATATCAGGGAAACACCAAAATAGCACGCATATTCGGAGCCAGGCCGGCATGAAGGAAAAAAGGAGTGAGAATATCTATACTTTATTCTGCATCCTTGCACGCCGCTTTCCCTCAGCAGCAGTGCTCCAGATATACATCCTGATCCTGATCATACTCTCCCAGGCAACGATTGTCCGTGCGCCAACCTCGGCAGCTGAATTTGCAATTGGCCAGAGCGCTCCCTTTGATCCCACCGGGCCGCAGGTACAAGATGCAGATGTGGGATGCGGCGGAAACAATTTTGATCTGGGCAACCCGGCTAACCTCAGCTTCACCACCCATATGCTGAACGCAACCCTCCGCTGGAATGAGTCTGATGTGAATGGGGATTCAGTTTCCACATTCATCTGCCTCGCTTCCACCAAGGCAAACATTGATGCGATAGACAGCTCTCCGCAGCCCAATGCGACCTATTGCGACCTGCTCAACCTCTGGAATGAGAGCGCTGCGGTGAATGACAATACTACTGGCATCCGGCTGCCCAACAAGCGGGACAATGGGACAGGGGTAGGGTATTATGGGGAGACAAACCTCAGCTTTGGCGCATTAATGGCATTTGACGGGCAGACGACAAATAACCGCTCGAACATCATCAAGTTTAACGTGAGCATTATCAACCATTTTCCAACGATTGAAGGCTTTAATACGACTGCTACGCACTCCCAGTTTCCCAGCTTAGGATGGCGGGGGATTGATTATGACGACGGCACGGGCGCTGACCGCTGCCCGAGGGACGGCAATCTAACCTTTACCGTGCATGTCGGAGATAACTCTACGGGCACCCACACCAATACCCGGGTGAATGAAACCAATCTGGGCACCAATGTTTCTGTTACTAACCCCCTGCCCTGGAACCTCACCCTCAATGATGCCTATGCAAACCGCACCTACTTTGTGCTGCTCAATGCCACTGACCAGCTTGCAGGGGTTACTAATAGCACGACGAAATACTCATTCATGCTCACTGACTATATCCCTACCCGGCCAAATAATTTCAATGTCACCAGCGTCCACAACCAGAGCTTCCATGTGAGCTGGAACAGCTCGCTGGAGCTGGATGGGGACAGCATACTCTACCATATCGTAGTGGGCATCACAGAGAACGGCTCGGAGATTTTTGGAGAATTCAGGCAGGCATCCAACAAGAGCGATAATATATTCAATCTCACCCTGAACTACAGCACTGATGGATTGCAGCAGGGATGGGCGAATGAGACCTATTATGTCACCCTCTGGGCGAATAATACTGCATCCGGCATTGACCGTGGAAATTACACCACCTCATTCCTCCTCTATGACAACCTGCCGGACATTACTGATGTGTACATGTCTGACAACAACAATCTGGCAATCTATACCAACTGCAGCAAATCAGCTTCCTGCGTCTTTACCCCAACATCAGGGACAAACATTACCCTGGCAGTGAATATCACTACCCTGGACACTGATGCAGACTGCGATGTGAAGGATTATGGCAAGCTCACCCTATACCTCTGCCTCAACTCCACGGCAAAGCCGAACTGCGGGGAGATTACCAATACTAATTTCACCATCCCGGTTGATACAGTTTCCAGAAAAGGAAGCAGCACCTCCTGCCAGTGGATATTCACTACTAACCTCACCAATGTCACCCCGCAATTCTTTGTGGCGAACAGCAGCTACCTGTACCATATCAACGCGACATCCCAGTCCATGAGAAGATCGCTGCTTCCGGACAATGAGAGCAACGGCACCTGGCAATACAATGCGCTGAAAGCGACAAACTTCCCGGCAAGCATCACGGTAGGAGATGGCACGATTGCACTGGAAGAATGGAACCCCGGCACTACCAATTATACCATGACCAATTACGGCAATCAGATTGTCTTTCTGAGATGGAACTCGACTGACTTTACCCGGTCATTGGCAGCAAAGAACTGGACATTGCAAGGATGGGACTTCCTGCTGGATGATGACACCAATGCAACAGGAGAGAATAATGAGACCCAGTCTATACCACCCCTGAACATCACGAATACGACTGCAGGATATTTTAACCATTCCACAGGGTTGGTAGTATGCGCAGTAAAAGAATGTGACTCAATATACTTAAATGAAACCATGAACACCAACTGGCACATCTACCCGGTTGCCGGGCTGGGCGCAGGAACCTATTCCGCAACCATAACCTATGTTGTGGAATAAGTATTTAAAGGAGAACCACTGATGAGCACCATAATGAAGGGAATGAAGAGGCACACAATATCCTTATGCATGGCATTGCTCCTTGTCCCTATTGCATTCGCCTCCTGGGGAGTGAGCTATCCCAATGAGCTGGAGCTGCTTACCGGAGAGTCCGGCAGGTTCAAATTCGGGATTGATGCAACGCAGAACTCCTATGACATGGAATGCACTGTTGGTTTATCCTCGTTTGACGGCATCACCATCACTTTAGACAGCAATCCGCTCCGCGTCAAAGGAAAGAAGATCGGCCAGGTGGGCGGCACTGCTATTGCTGCCCTCTCTTCTGGAGACTACGGCCAGCGATTCTGCGTCACCTGCAACGATATCCTCCCTGAGCAGGCTGAAGGAGCAACCGTCCGGGCAACCTACTGCAATATCCCCATGACCGTGCATGTTGTGGGAGAGCGGAGCAGGGAGAACCAGTATGTGCCTGCGTATATCCCGCCTGCTGAGGAGGAGCCGGCTGGCATTACCATCCCCCTGTCTGCGATTATCCTGGTGATTACCGGGCTGGCAGTGGTATTAGTCATCGTCCTTTATGAGCTACGCAAACCCAGAAAGCGGTAAATTGCTCCTGGCGCTGTTCGTCATTGCGCTTTCTGTAGACAGTGTCATCGCTGCACAGATTACTGGCTTTTTTGTGGTAGATGAGTCTGAGGCAAATAGGAGCGCGCAGCAGACAGCCCAACAGACAGCCCAGAACACGGCGAATGAGACTGCCGAGGATACCACTGCTGCTGCTGCAATCACCGGCTCGGCGATTGCACAGACTGGATCCAGCTTCCTGCAGCCAGTGGTGAGCTTCTTCAAGCGGATATTCCTGTTCTGGAGAGACTAAATAAGAAAATAAGAAACTTAATCCGCAAACTCAATCCCCAGCTCATTCTCAATGTCTGATTTCCGCTTGTCAGAGACCTTTTTCTCCTTGCCGAATATCTGGTTGGATTTCACCCCGGTGATGATTAGCATGGTGCGGATAAAGCCTTCCAAGTCCTCAGAAATCTGCGCGCCCCAGATAATCCGTGCTTCCGGCGAGAGGCGCTCGGAGACGGTCTCGACCACTTTTCTTGCCTCATTGAGCGTCATGTCTGTCCCGCCGGCAACATTGATGAGCGCGCCTGAGGCATTGGTGATGTCCACGTCGAGCAGGGGATTGTTGAGGGCTTTCTCAACAGCTTCTGTCGCGCGGTTCTCGGTGTCTGATTCTCCTACCCCAATCAACGCAACTCCGCCCTTGCCCATGATGGTGCGGATATCTGCAAAGTCCAGGTTGACTAATCCCGGCTTGGTGACCAGCTCGGCAATCCCCTTGACTGCATTTGTCAGAATCTCATCAGCGACCTTAAAGGCAGTGTGCAGCGGCAAATCCGGGGCAAGCTCCAGCAGCTTGTCATTGGGGATGACAATCAATGTATCAACCAGGTTCTCCAGCTTTTCCAGGCCCATGACTGCGTTTTCATATCTCCTATTGCCTTCCATCACAAAGGGAAGAGTAACAATGGCAACGGTCAGGGCACCGACCTTTTTGGCGACCTCTGCAACAACCGGAGCAGAGCCGGTTCCTGTTCCCCCTCCCAGGCCGCAGGTGATGAACACCATGTCTGCATTCTGCAATGCCTCCTTGATGTCCTTCTCGCTTTCACGGGCAGCCTCCTCTCCTATCTGGGGGATGGAGCCTGCGCCCAATCCCTTGGTGACATCCTTGCCGATCAGGATCTTTTTGTCTGAAGTGGTATAGAGAAGGTCTTGCGCATCAGTATTCAATGCGATGGTCTCGGCTCCGCTGATGCCGACTTCGGTGATGCGGTTAATCGTGTTGTTGCCTGCGCCGCCGCATCCCGCGACCTTAATCGTGGCGCGGTGCTGGGCAAGCAATGCCTCAAGCTCAGCGTCCATCAGGTTTTCTTTCCGTGCCTGCCGGACTTCAATATTCTCACTCATCTTTTTTGGGTCTGGCTGCGCCATCGTCGTCTCCGGTGCTGCCTGCGGTATTGCCTGCGCTGCGTCGGCTGCATGCAGCCGATCAATCTCTCTCTGGCGGAGCCGCTCAAAATGCGCAGGGTCATGCACGTCGTCCATTTGTTCCCCTCTGCGGCTGCCTCGTGCTGCTCATGTGGCACTTCTATATAAACTTTGTGCTACTATTACTATTCCTGAATAAATACGCTCCGTTTTTACTGACAAATGTATTATGATAGTGCTGACGATGCCGGTGGCTCTGCCGGCTGCCTGCGCTGCTGTTTCTCCTCAGCAAAGAGTACTGTAATACCAGTTCGTGCCTCTGCCTTTTCCGCGAACTGCTGCTGGAGCTGCTGCGGAATGGGGATGGTGGTGATCGTCGCCTGATTCCCGGTTACGGCTATCTGGTAGCTTTCCCTCGGCGCCCGGAACATTCCCTCATAGAGGGCAGCAAGCTGCTGCTGCTTGTCATCCACCTTGGCGATAATCTTCACCAGGTACTTCAGTTCCCTGCCTGCCAGCGGATGGTTGAAATCCACAATAGTGCGGCCGCCGCCTGCTGTCTTCACCACGCCAAGAACGCCGTCAATGTTGATATGCAGCCCGGGGTAGGGCGCAATCTGCTGCTTCTGGAATGCTGATGCAGGAATCATGCGGAGCAGCTTGGCATCCTTCTTGCCGAATCCCTGCTCTGGAGATAATATGATGTCGTACTCGCCAATCTCCCTACCGATCAGCTGCTGCTCCAGTCCCGGAAGGAGATGTCCTTCTCCCACGCAGATGGTTATCGGGCCGTATGTTGCATGCTCGGCATGGGCATCATGCTCCTTGGCAAGCGCTTCATCAGTGGTGTCAAAAATCTCGT
The DNA here is from genome assembly GCA_016203335.1 of Candidatus Woesearchaeota archaeon. Taxonomy (GTDB): domain Archaea; phylum Nanobdellota; class Nanobdellia; order Woesearchaeales; family JACQNA01; genus JACQNA01. The sequence goes on along the minus strand of JACQNA010000054.1, from coordinate 6,551 downwards.
TGTCGTCGGCTGTTCTTCCCGTATATTCCACCTGGATGAAGTCACCCTTTTGGATGTTCATGGAAATGCAGAATAGCGGGAAGTTTATAAGGTTTTGGATTGACTATTCATCTTCTTTTAATAAACAGATTTCGCCTTTTTTGTTTATGATTGAAAGCGAATGGCTATTCAAAAAATCCTTACCGAGAAAACTTGGCAGCTCTTGTGCAAGGTACCCTTTAACCATGGGGATTCCTACATATACCATTTGTTCAAAAGTTGTCAATTGATTCTTTTCGTCACGAAAATACAATTTACAAACACCCAATTCTTTTAGCTGAAGCTGTATGTTTCCTATTAAAACAGGACCACTATCGCTCTGGTCATGGTAAGGTATCCTGCTTCTCTTTACCGAGTTCTCATTTAAGATGGTAAAGGGGCATCCCGTATCAACAATTGCTGATGTTATCACTCTAAACGCCCCGTATTGGACGAAAAAAGTTACCATATCCCTCTCAAAGCCTAAACTTTTTGCCTTGAATAATGGGATCTTAATGGGCATTCATAACACCATAAAATTCTCTTCCTCAGAAACAAACTCTACAACTACTTGCGAGATATCAACATTCTTTTTATCTAACTCTTGTTTCAATTCTTCTATTGAGGAAGCAGAACCAATAATCCTACTATCTTGAACTGCAATAAACTTATTTAAGTATTGTTTTCTTAGTTTACCAACCTCTTTTTGAAAGAAGAGAAAATCGGATTGGAATCGTACTAATTCATGGGCCAATGCCTGTTCCATGTATTCTTTTTTTAATCGCGATTATTTAAACCTTTTGTTTTCTGCGGCTTCCCTGAAAATCTCTTCGAGGTTGCCGTCGGCTCGGCAGTGAAACTGAAGGTGATGACTGACATTCCCCGTAAGGGGTGCGGTCACTCACTTCGCTCGTTCCGCAGTATCAGAAATCCACGGATTTCCGAACCGTCCCCCTTGTCAGTTTCACGCCTCTAGTTTAAGAGCCTCGCAGGCTTGACGGCAACTACATTTTCAGGGAAGCCAATTGGGTCTTACTTTACAAATTCAACATTGTCCAACTCTTTGAATTCTTTGTCGCCGGTTAACAATCTCATCCCTTCTGCTGAAGAGATGGCATATCCCAATGCGTCTGCATAGGATATATTCTTATTTTTTAACTTCATCTTTGCAGCGCTGAAGATATGCTCATCTTTTATTGGAATAATAATACCATAATACTGATAGAAATATGCCTTGGATGTATCTTCACTATAATCCTTTAGTAAATTATAAAACAATTCGTATAGGTTCAATACACAGGTATATATCTCTGCTTCAACATACTTCCTGTACCTGGGGTTTCCTTTTATTATTTCCACTAGCGCATACGTATCAAGAAAAAATTTCATTTATGCCACTCTTTTCTGAGCTCGTCCTTCATTTTCTGCGAATCGATCTTCCACCCTTTCAACGATCCAAATAACTCCTTCACTTTATTTTTTCTTTTGATGTCTATGAAAACCTCTTCGCCTTCGCTGAGCTTTTCCTTTTGTACAATCTCATGAGGGACAATGATGCCGAGCGACGATCCCCATGCCCTGAGTTTTGCTGTTGTTACCATCGTGCCATCATCAGTTATATATGGAATATAACTTATATAAAAAACTTCCTATTTTGCCTTCCACATCCAGCGGAAATACTCCCTCAAGCGAATGATGGCATACTACTCATGCGTCTTTCGTTTCAGATTCTCCACTATCTTTTCCGCCACCTTCTCGCTGGGAATCCTTGTAGTATCAATCCAGAGGTCATAGTGCCTCTTCAGATACGGATTAATGCCGTAATATTTCTTATACCTCTTTTTATCAGAAGCGATCCGTTTCTGCGCCTCTTTCAGCACCTCAGCAGCGCTTTTGTACTCTTTCTCGTCCGGCCGCTTCACCGCCCTGAAAATCCGCTTCGCCCCTTCTTTCTTATCAACATTGAGGAATACCTTAAACGAGTGCGGAATGAAATGCCAGCTCAGCCTGCCGTCAATGATGAAGTTATCCTCACTTTTCCCGAGCTTTCTTTGATATTCATCAGCATCCTGGTCTGTCCAGCTCTCTTTTTCGCCGAGCGCGTTCAGCTCATCGATAGTCATCCCCTTCTCCAACGCCATCTTTCCCCTGAGGTCGCCCACGGAATAGTGCTTCAGCTCCAGTCTTCTTGCAAGCAGCTTGGCAACAGTGGACTTGCCGGAGCCGGGCGTGCCGGAGAGGGTGATGATCATGCGGAATGCGGGATATTCTGCCTATAAAAACTTTATCCTCTCCCAATTTTCTGGTCATCAACCGCAAGGTTTATAAACAAATTTGCACCACTCCCTCTGAAAAAGAGGCAATTCTGAGACTGATAGCAAGGACGATACGGAGGACTATACGACCATGGCACAACCACAATACCAGCCCATATTCATCCTGCCTGAAGGCAGCCAGCGCACCACGGGAAAATCAGCCCAGCGCACCAATATCATGGCTGCACGCATGGTGGCGGAAACCGTACGCACTACCCTTGGGCCAAAGGGCATGGACAAGATGCTTGTTGATTCTTTAGGCGATGTTACCATCACCAATGATGGGGTGACTATATTAGAGGAGATGTCTGTGGAGCATCCCTCTGCCAAGATGATTGTGGAGGTTGCCAAGACGCAGGAGCATGAGATCGGCGACGGGACAACTACGGCTGTCGTGCTTGCCGGCGAGCTGCTGAAAAATGCAGAGCAGCTGCTGGACCAGAACATCCATCCGACAGTCATTGCGCGGGGATACCGGCTGGCCGAGGCAAAGGCGCAGGAGATCCTCAACCAGATTGCTGAGCATGTCAGTGAGCACGATGCCTCGGTGCTCATGAATATTGCCACTACTGCCATGACCGGCAAGGGGGCTGAATCTGCCAAGGAGAAGCTTGCGCAGCTTGCGATCCAGGCGGTGCAGAAGGTCCTGGAAAAGGAAGACGGGAAAAATGCCATTGACAAGGATAATATCCAAATCGAGAAGCGGGCAGGGGGAGCGATTGATGATTCTGTCCTGATTGACGGGATTCTCCTGGACAAGGAGCGGACGCATGAGGGCATGCCCAAGGTGCTGAAAAACGCGAAAATCGCGCTGATTGATTCTGCCATTGAGATCAAGAATACCGAGATTGAGGCAAAGATACAGATCAATGACCCCGGCCAGATGCAGGCGTTCATTGACATGGAAGAGAAGATGCTCAGGGCAAAGGCAGAGAAGATCGCTGCATCCGGGGCAACTGTAGTCATCTGCCAGAAGGGGATTGACGACCTTGCCCAGCACTTCCTGGCAAAAAAAGGAATCTATGCTGCCCGCCGGGTGAAAAAATCGGACATGGGCAAGCTGGCAAAGGCAACCGGAGCCAGGCTCATCACCAATTTAGACGACCTTTCTGCTGCTGACTTGGGGAAAGCAGGCAGGGTTGAGGAAATCAAGATAGGAGATGAGCAGATGACATTGGTGAGCGAGTGCCCAAACACCAAATCAGTGACTATTCTCGTACGGGGAGGGACAGAGCATGTGATCTCTGAGGTCAAGCGCGCGCTGGAGGATGCCATCGGCGACCTTGCTGCCGCATTGCGCACAGGCAAAGTCGTTGGCGGCGCTGGCGCAACAGAGGTTGAGCTTGCCCGGCAGATCAGGCAGTTCTCAGATTCGCTTTCGGGCAGGGAGCAGCTTGCCGTCAAGGCATTTGCTGATGCAGTGGAGATCATCCCGCGGACATTGGCAGAGAATTCTGGCTTGGATCCCATTGATTTGCTTACTGAGCTGAAGGCGAGCCATGACCAGGGGCAGAAATGGGCTGGCGTCAATGTGTTCACCGGCAAAGTGATGGATGCCTGGAAGGCAGGGGTGGTGGAGCCATTGCAGATCAAGACGCAGGCGTTGTCCTCTTCCACTGAGGTTGCGGAGATGATCCTCAGGATTGATGATGTGATCCAGAGCTCTGGCGGGGACAAGACACCTGCTGCGCCGCCCGGCGGCATGGGCGGCATGCCGGAATACTAGACTGAATACTCAATGATACTCAATGGAGCCGAAACAGCTCGTTGCGATTGTGCAGGACAGCCCTGCCTGGGATCATGATGTTCATCAGCTAGAATATGAGTTGCAGGTGCATTTTGATGTATTTGTTTATGTTTTTGCCGATCCTCTCCAATTCCTTACGGAAGTTCGGAGCTATGGCCTTATTCTCTCTGCAGTAGAATCCTACGGCGGCTGTTATCCACCTGCTCCGGATGGGGCATTGGGGTTTGTCCGTGGTTTGCGCGAGCAGACTGCTGCTCCGATATTTCTTCTGAGCAGGACTGCCCATATGAGTGAGCAGGATTATCTTGAAGCAGGGGCGCAAGGAAGGGTTATCCTGGATGGAACTACCGTAGAACAGCTTGTTCCATTATTGCAGGATCGTCTCCCTCTCAAATAGCATTTTCTCATAACATTTAAATAGCTCGCTCCCCTCTGCTGCCGCATGGACGCCAGCATCATCCGAAAGTATGTGCTGCAGAACGCTATCCGGTTTGCAGGCAAGGCATCTCCGGGAGCCATCATCGGCAAGCTCATTGCGGAGCAGCCGGAGTTCCGGCAGAAGCTCAAAGATATCTCATTGGAAATCCAGCGAGTGGTGGCTGAGGTAAACCGGCTGGACATTGCCGAGCAGCATGCGGAGCTCCAGAAGCTTGCTCCTGAGCTGCTGGAGAAAAAAGCGCAGGAGAAACACGCGCTTCCTGAACTCCGGAATTCCCAGTCTGTCCGGATGCGGTTTGAGCCATCGCCATCAGGAGCGCTGCATGTCGGCCATGCCTATGTGCTCGGGCTGAACCATCTCTACTGCCAGCGCTACCATGGGGCGCTCATTCTCCGCATTGCAGACACCAATCCGGAAAATATCTATCCTGAGGCATACGCATTGATTGAGGAAGATGCGCGCTGGCTGAGCAGCAACCACATCGCAGAAGTCCATTACCAGTCTGACCGGATGGAAACCTATTACCTGTATATGGACAAGCTGCTGCACCTCAACCAGGTGTATGTCTGCACATGCGATGTGGAGGAATTCCGCAGGCTGATCCAGCACCAAACAGCGTGCCCCTGCCGGGACCTTCCTCCAGCAGAGCAAAAAGCGAGATGGCAGATGATGTTCACCTATTACCAGCAGGGAGGGGCTGTTGCGCGGCTCAAAACCGATATCCACCACAAGAATCCCGCGATGCGCGACTTTCCGCTCTTCCGGATCAATGAAGAGCCGCATTGCCGGAAAAATCGGCAGTACCGGGTCTGGCCGCTGATGAACATGGCAGTTGCCGTCGATGACATCGAGATGGGCATCACCCACATCATCCGCGCAAAAGACCATGCAGACAACGCGAAGCGGCAGCAGTATCTCTATAACTATCTGGGAAAGCCGTTTCCAGAGACACTCTTTGTCGGCAGGATCAATTTTGTGGACATGCCGGTCTCCGCAACCCAGATCAGCAAGGGGATACGGGAAAAGCAGTACAGCGGATGGGATGATATCCGGCTGCCTTCGCTTGCCGCCTTGCGGCGGAGAGGGTTCCATCCTGATGCTTTTTTGAAGTATGCGGAGGATGTCGGGGTGAGCCTGACTGATAAGACCGTTACGAAGGATGAATTCTTTACAACGATCAATGCCTTCAACAAGCAGGTGATTGATCCCCATGCCCACCGCTATTTCTTTGTCTGGAATCCCCATGAGATAAAGATTGACGGCGCCTCTCCCCTGCAGCCGGAGCTTGACCTGCATCCGGACACCAGGAAAGGAGGCAGGCGTTTTGAGACGCATGACCGCTTTTTGATTGCCAAGCCGGACTTTGATGCGCTGCAGGAGGGGAAACTCTACCGGCTGATGGAATGCCTGAACTTTGTGAAAGAGGGTAAGAAATTCCGCTTCCACTCGGCTGATTATGCTGCATACAAGCAGGAAGGTGCTGCCATCATCCACTGGCTGCCCAAGAGCAGGGAGCTGGTCCCGGTCAATGTGCTGATGCCGGATGGGGAGAGATACACTGGATTTGGGGAATCAGCGCTCCGCTCCCTGAAGAAAGGGGCTGTTGTCCAGCTGGAGCGCTTTGGCTTCTGCCGGCTGGATGAAAAGCATCCGCAGAAGCTGGTGTTCTGGTACGCGCACCGGTAGGCATAACATTTATATATCCATTCCCTCAAATAGGCAAGGGTGAGCGCAATGTCAGTAATCGTCAAGGCAAACCTCAAGCTGTATGCAAAAATGGATGGCAGCGACAAGCCCATGAACATCGCCGGTGATTTTGCAGAGAAGCTCGAGAAAAAAGTGGAAGAGATGATCCATGACGCAGCACGGCGCGCCAGGGAGAACGGCAGAAACACCGTGATGGCAAAGGATTTGTGAGCATAATGCTGCCCTTATCTTTGCTGCTGCCATAAGGTTTATAAACGAATTTCTTTCCTGCTTCCTTTATGCCGACGTGGCACAACGGCAAGCATAACATGCTTCCGTGCAACCT
>JACQNA010000052.1 GCA_016203335.1 Candidatus Woesearchaeota archaeon | reverse complement strand
TAGAGATAGTGTTGTCTCTTCTTGTCTTTTATATCAGCGAATTAAATTAAATTGGGTTCGCTTTACGTATGGGAAATATGAGAAAATGTCCTGTTTGCGAAAAAGGAACATTAGTCAGAAAGAAAGTGCCTTACACCGTGTATGGCGTCCTATTAGGCACATTTCCGGCAGAGGTATGCGTAGGATGCAATGAACAATGGTTTGATGAAGAAACAGCAGAAAAGATTGAGCGAATTGAGAAGCAAAAAGGGCTCTTTGGCATGTCCAAGCAAAGCAAGATAGGCTATTCCGGCAATTCCTTAATTGTGCGCATACCGCAGAGCATTGCGAAACTTATGAACATAAAAAAGGAAATGCCCATCTCCATCTACCCAGAGGGAAAGAACAGGATTATGATTGAGATATAATGGATTTCTCATGCCCAATGAAATGGGTACCTTTATATACCTTTTTTAGGCTATACCCTAAAAAGAGGTCCCATGCCACTCGTCACTTCCCGACAGATTCTGCAGCCTGCGCGCAAGCACGGATACGCTGTCGGCGCATTCAACACATCAAATCTTGAAACTACCAAGGCGATCCTTGCTGCTGCCGTAGCGCAGCGCGCGCCAGTCATCATCCAGACCACGGAAAGCGCCATCTCGTATGCAGGCATGGACGTCCTCCTGGCGATGATCACCACCATGGCAAAGCAGGCGCGGGTTCCGGTCGCTGTCCACTTAGACCACGGCAAGCATCCTACTGTTGTCAGGGAAGGCATCCAAAAAGGATACACCTCAGTGATGATTGACGCCTCTCATCTTCCGCTGCAGCAGAACATTACTGTGGTGCGCGGCATTGTCCGGAGCGCGCACCAGAAAGGGATTTCTGTCGAGGCAGAATTGGGCAGGATTATGGGGACAGAGGATATCATCACCTCGCGTGAGCAGCTGTTCACTGATCCCAAGGAAGCGAAACAGTTTGTCCGGGAAACCCGATGCGACGCGCTGGCGGTCGCTGTCGGGACTGCCCACGGGCTCATCAAATCAAGGGGAGAGCCGCGCCTGGACTTTGCCCGGCTGCGGGAGATTGCTGCCGCTGTTCCTGTTCCCTTGGTGCTGCATGGCGCCTCCCATGTTGATCCCCAAATCATTGCGCTTGCCAACCGCTATGGTGCGAAACTCCGCCATACCCAGGGAATTCCTGACAGCCAAATCAGGAAAGCGGTGAAGCTTGGGGTTGCAAAAGTGAACATTGATTCTGATCTGCGGATCGTGTTTGATGCTGCTGTACGCAAGTTCCTCAAGACACATCCTCGGGCATACGATCCCCGCGATATCCTGGGAGCGGCAACTCGGGCAATGCAGCATGCTGTGGAGCGGAAAATCAGGCTGCTCGGCAGCGCGGGGAAGGCATAATGTACGACGTAATCACCTTTGGCTCAGCAACCCAGGATGTTTTCTTGCAGAGCAGCACGTTTGTGGTGAAGACCAAGAAATCATCCACTGATGAGGGGGTATGCCTGCCCTTCGGCTCCAAGGTAGAGGTAAAAGACATCTATTTTGATACTGGCGGCGGAGGGACAAATACTGCAGTCTCCTTTGCCCGGTTGGGGCTGAAGACTGCTTTCTGCGGGAATGTCGGATACGACCTTGCCGGGGTGCACATCCTCAGGGAGCTGAGGAAAGAGGGAGTAGGCACTGAATACCTGATGGCAGACAAGCGGTTCCAGACAGCCTACTCAGTTATCATCTCGCATGGTGGAGAGCGCTCTGTTTTGGTCTATCGCGGGGCAAATGCCCATTTCCATTCGCTTCCTCACCAGTTCCAGGCAAAATGGCTTTATCTTGCGCCGCTCACTGGAAAAAGCATTGCGGTGCTGCCCAAGATAATATCCTCTGCACATGCACACGGGGCAGTTGTTGCATTAAATCCCAGCAAAGAGCTCTGCAGCACAGGGCTTGCAGGGTTTCCCTTCCGCAATGTCCATGTGCTCATCCTCAACCAGGAGGAGGGGAGCATCCTTACCGGGCAGCCCTTCCATGAGCGGGAAGCAATCTTTTCCCAGCTTTGCGGCAAGGTGGAGCATATTGTTGCCATGACTGCGGGGAAGGAAGGGGTGTGGGTGTGCGACGGTACTTTTATCTACCATGCTGTTCCGCCTCAAGTGAAGGTCGCAGACAGCTTGGGAGCAGGCGATGCCTTTGGCTCTGGGTTTGTGGCTGGGTTGATACTCAAAAAAGACGTGGAATATGCTATCCGCCTGGGCATTGCCAATGCAGTATCGGTCATCCAGAAGGTGGGGGCGAAGAACGGGCTGCTGCGGAAGCGGGATATTTCCCGGTTGCAGGTTACCCGGGTGACAAAAACAAGTTTTAAATAATGTGCGTCCGCTCCCAACAATATGGCAATTCTCTCCTTCATGGAAATCATTGACTTCATCATCATGACCTTGTTCCTCGGCTATCTCTTTCAGGACATGTTCGCGCGCAGCCCGCATGCCCAGCGCTTTGACTGGAAATCATTCCGGTTTGCGGTATATGTCACTGCGCCTGCCATCATCCTGCATGAGCTGTTCCACAAGCTGGCTGCCCTTGCCTTTGGCTTTGACGCGGTGTTCCATGCCTTTTATGCTGATACTACCACCCTCTGGCTCGGCATCTTCGCCTTGCTTGCAAAGCTTGCCCATTTCGGCTTCTTTTTTATTGTTCCGGGCTTTGTCTCGATCAGCGGCAGCGGCACCCCCCTGCATTATGCCTTGATTGCCTTTGCCGGGCCTGCGCTCAACCTGCTCCTTTGGCAGGCGGCATCATACCTCAGCAAGCGGCATACTAGGCACGGAGCACTACTCGCGGTCACGGCAAAAATCAATATGTTCCTCTTCATCTTCAACATGCTTCCTATCCCAGGATTTGACGGCTTCCAGGTATATCTCAATCTCTGGCGAGCTATATTCTAAACAATAGCAAACATTAAAAAGCGGACAGCCATTCGTCTCTTATGCCATCCTCATTATTCACCTCGGTTTCTGGCGCCTCTGCTGAGCATGAATACTACACTCCGCTTCCCCCGGGCTATCGGCTGGGGAAAACAAAATTCATTATTGTGACAGGCAGCGTGATGTCCGGGCTGGGCAAGGGAATATTCTCTGCTTCCCTGGGAAAAGTGCTGCAGGAGCATGGCTACCGCTGCGCGCCGATCAAATTTGACGGGTATCTCAACATTGACGCAGGCACCCTGAATCCCTACCGGCATGGCGAGGTCTTTGTGCTGGATGACGGCACCGAGACTGACATGGACTTGGGGACATATGAGCGCATGCTGGACATTACCCTAAGCAAGGACAACTATCTGACCGGGGGAAAAATCTTCCACCGGGTGCTTTCGCAAGAGCGCGAGGGATCCTATCTCGGAAGGGATGTGCAGTTCATCCCCCATGTCACCGGCGAGATCAAGCGCTTCCTCCGGCACCTGGCAATGAAATCCAAAGCGGACTTTGTGCTGATGGAGGTGGGGGGAACGGTCGGCGACATTGAAAATGAGTACTTTATCGAGGCCATGCGCCAGCTTGCCTATGAAGAAGGAAAGCGGAATGTCTGCTTCATCAATGTCACCTATATCCTGGAGCCTGGCTTTCTCGGCGAGCAGAAGAGCAAGGCTGCCCAGCTGGGCATCAAGCGGCTGATGGAATTAGGCATCCAGCCGGACATCATCGCCTGCCGCGCCACCCATGAGGTGACTGAGAAAGTGCGGGAGAAGATCAGCATCTACTCCAATGTTCCGGTGGAGAACGTGGTGAGCATGCACGATGTGCCCTCGATCTACCTCATCCCCGGCATGATCAAACAGGCCAGGCTGGACCGGCGCATCATGGATATCCTGCACGTCAACCACCAGAGGAAACGGGCGGGAGATGGGCGCTGGCTGCATTTCATCAGGAATATCCAGAAGCCAGAGCGCGAGGTCACGATTGGCATCACCGGCAAGTACACTGCCCTGCGTGATTCCTACGCTTCCATTATCCAGGCAGTTGAGCATGCTGCCGCCTCTCTCCGCTGCCGCGCCCAGATCAAATGGATAGACACTGAAAAAATCACGAGCCAGAATGCTGCTGCCGCCCTTGAGGGGGTTGCCGGCATCATTGTTCCCGGGGGATTTGGGAAGCGGGGGGCAGAAGGGAAGATCGCCTGCATCCAGTACGCTCGGGAGCATCAGATCCCTTATCTCGGGCTGTGCTTTGGCTTCCAGCTTGCGCTGGTGGAGTTTGCCCGGCATGTCCTCAAGCTCAAGGACGCAGATTCCACTGAGCTGGAGCCCAAGAGCAAGCATCCGGTGATTGACATCCTGCCGGAGCAGCAGGGGCTTGCCAGCCTCGGGGGAAACATGCGCTTAGGGGGGCATGATGTGCTGGTCACTCCCGGAAGCAGGGCATATGCGCTGTACGGCTCAGGAAAGATCCGCGAGCGGTTCCGCCACCGGTATGAGTGCAACCCGAAGTACATCCCGCAGTTTGAGGAAGCTGGATTAGTATTCAGCGGCAGGGCAAGCGCGAATGCCGGCAGGATCATGCAGATCTTGGAGCTGCCCAACCATCCCTTTTTCATCGGCGTGCAATTCCATCCGGAATTTCTCAGCAGGCCATTGCAGCCGCATCCGCTCTATGCCAGTTTCCTCAAGGCGTGCCTTCCCCCAGCATAATGTTTTTAAACCATGCCTGTTCCTCATCCCTGTATGCCCGCTCCAACTGAAATCGCTCCTCCGCAATCAACTCCGCTCTACAAATGGCTCATTCTTATCCCGTTTACATTATTCATTCTCTCTGTTATTGTGCTGGTTGTGCAGGAAGCGCGCACCGGCGAGGTCATCCACAAGGGGATTGACATCAAGGGAGGGGTCTCCATCACCATCCCCCTGGAGCAGGAATTCGACAGCGCCCTGCTCGAGCAGCAGCTTTCCAGCGCATTCCCCCAATCTGATTTTACCGTGCGCTCATTGACCCAGACCGGGCAGCATACCGGCATTCTCGTCACGGCTGATATTGATATTGCTGAGCAGCAGCAGCTTGATGCCCTGGTCAGAGAGCTCAGCTCCCTGCTCGGCGTTTCGCTTGAGCCCGGCCAGTACACCTTGGAGGGCGTTGGCTCTGCGCTGGGCAGGAGCTTTTTCCGGGGCATGCTGGTCTCCGTGCTGTTTTCCCTGCTTTTCATGTCTGCGGTAGTGTTCTTCTATTTCCGGAACGCGGTGAGCAGCTCCTATGTCGTGATTTCGGTCATCTTTGATATCATCATCACCCTCGCCATTGTCAACCTCATGGGCATGAAGATCGGGGCTGCGGGGATTGCCGCTTTCCTCATGCTGATCGGCTATTCTGTGGATACGGATATTCTTTTGACGACGCGCGTCATGCGGAGAAAGGAAGGGAGCGTTGCCGAGCGCGTCAAGCAGGCGATGCATACCGGCATGACCATGACTGCCACCACCCTTGTTGCGCTGGTCCTGGGCATGCTGCTCACGGATTCTGATGTTATCCGGCAGATCATGACGATTCTCTTCATCGGGCTGGTTGTTGATGTGATTACCACCTGGATCCAGAATGCCGGGCTGATCCGGATGTACATGGAGAAGAAGCACCATGGGTAAAGCGGCTGCCATACTCAAGAATGCCCGCGTGATCATCCTTATTGTTGCGCTGCTCCTTGCTGCACTTGCCATACATCC
>JACQNA010000038.1 GCA_016203335.1 Candidatus Woesearchaeota archaeon | reverse complement strand
GACATCATGCTCACCAATATGCCGTACATCGTTGCCAATATCTTTTTCCTGTCCATCGCTCATCTCACCATCATCTGAGCATGCGCATATGCCGTTTTGCCTCCTCTAGGTACTCTCGCCGTTCTTCCTCGCTTGCATCTTGCATTGATGCCAGCAGCAGCTGGTTCCGCGCCTTGTCAAATGGCTCCTCTTCCTTTGAGAGTGCGCCGCTGCCGAATACCTGCCGCTGCAAGGCACTAAACGCCAGGTTCAGCTTTTGAATCTCCTGATACGCCCCTCCTTTTTTCTTCACCACCAGCTTGTACATCGTTCCCAATATCCGTATCATGTCCCTCCGCATCTTCTCGTTATTCATCTCACCCTGTTCCTCGGCCGCTTCTTCAAAAATCCCCTGATATTGGTGATTGTCGTATCCAGGATCCGGTGCAATGCTTCCATGGAGTTGAACGCGGAGTGCGGAGTCACCAGCACATTCTCCTGGTTGAGCAGGAGCTGGATCTCGAGCTGCGTCTTATAGTCAATCTGCTGCCGGAACACCTTGCTGAGCAGCTGCTTCTCTTCCTTGATTTCCGCCTCCCCTTCCAGCACATCCAATCCTGCTCCCCTGATGCGCTTGCTCGCCAATGCCTTAATAAGCGCATCGCTCTCAATCAGCCCCCCCCGCGCGGTATTGATGAGTAGCGCCCCTCTCTTAATGAGCGCAATATTCTTTTTGTTGATGATATGGTGCGTATGTTTGGTATACGGCAGGTGCAGGGAGATGACGTCAGAGCGCCTGAGCAGGGAGTTCAGCGAAGAATACCTAAATCCCATCTTCCGCGCCAGCCCCTTATCCTTCCTGATGTCATACACCAGCACATTCATCTCGAATCCGCGGGCAATCCGGCAGGCATGCATGCCGATGTGCCCCCCTCCGACAATCCCCAGGGTCTTTCCCTTGAGGTCAAACCCTCTTGTTCCCTTTAAGTCAAAATATCCCCGTCGTGTGCTTTCCACTGCCGGAATAATCCGCCGGGACAATGCCAGGATCAGCGCAAAGGTATGCTCCGCAACCGTATTCTCCCCATAGAACGGCACATTTGAAACAATGATTCCACGCCTCCTGCATTCCATAAGGTCAATATGGTCAAATCCAGTGGACATCGTCGCAATAAACCGCAGCCTGGGCAGCTTGTCCAATACATCCTTAGTGATAGGAGTATTGATAAATATCGTGAGGATGTCTGCATCCTTTGCCTTCTTGATATATTTCAGCAGGTTATGCTCATGGGTGAGGAAAAACCGGTGCCTGCCCAGCCGTTCCCGCAGGTATTCCTGCTCCCACTTTTCCAGCTCAAAGCCAGCTATCTTTACCATGTACGTTTTCCTCCTCTTCTTTTCCCCCTCTTTTTCTGCCTGGTGGCCAGCATGAATCCCGCAAGCAGGATGAACTCCGTGACGATGCGCGCCATATACCAGTAATCAATCAGCGGCGTTTCCATCAGCACAGGGAAAAATGGCAGGATGATAAAATAAAGCAGCCAGGAGATGGTGATGAGCAGTGTTCCGGTATCCCGGGAAGATGCGTATGCCAGCAGGAAGAGGAAGCCAATCAACAGGCTGAAGGGAGCGCTCACTGTAGTAATTGCCAGAGTAAAGTATTCCGGCGCCGCAAACCTGCTGAACAGGAATATGTTGTACAGGAAGATAAAGGCAGGAACCCCATAGACCACTATCCATTTGCTCGTAAACAGCCTGACCGCACCCATATACACCAGCAGGAACATGATGATGACCAGTGTCCCCCGGATCGGCCCGTACCAGGGCAGGCTCAGGGAAAGGTATCCTGCCTGATGGAAGCTTTCAACAGCCTGGGCAGCCGTATATGAGAGAAAGCCGATCGCCCATGCTAAGGTAGAAGGATTTCTGCTCCGGGCATAGCTGCTGAGCAGCAAGGCAGCAATCACTGCCGAGATGCCGGCGCTGATAAATGGGTACACAATCATGGTCATTTCCTCTGTTTGTTCATAATGCTTTTAGCCAGCGGAAAAGCTGGCGGTGGTCTTTCTGCTGCGCCGCCCGGATAAGGCGCGGAAACACGGGAAGCTGGTAATAGATAGCTATTGCTGTCGCAAGCAGGAATGCGCCGAGCGCCACCAGCACCATATCCTCCACTTCCCCTAATACAGGAATGGAAGCTCCGTACTCAATTGCCTTCAGCACATTAAAAGAGAGCAGCAGGAAAAAGATAATGGAGAGCAGGAGCCCAATGCTGGATACTCTCCGGAGCCGCCGGTAGAGTATGGTGCTGTATCCCAGCCCAGCGCAAAGCAGGATGCTGGAGATGATATCGGTGGCGACCTCGATGGTGATGATGATATCTGCCATGCCTAGAGCCTCCGCGCGATGATGATCGTGAAGATGCTGATGATTGCCGAGCCGAGCAGCATGAAGGAATGCTCAGCGGCTGTTATCATCCCAAACACAAACGCATACCCATTGATGACTTTCAGCCCGACAGAAACAGCAATAAACGCCAGCCCAATCAGGCACAGCAGCAGATAGGCACTCTGTTTCCGATGCGCTGCCCGGTACCAGAAGACAATGGCAGGGATGCTCAGCAGCAGAAAGGCGATTTCTCCCGTGTCCGACAGCCAGTATCCCGCTACCATCTTTTTATCCTCCCCTCATTCTGCCGTATTTAAACATTATTGTTTCCGTCATTCCGTCGTCTGTCACCGCAGATTCACCCGCTCCCATTCCAGCTCCTCCTTCCGATCCTGATATTTCTCCTCGCTGATTAATCCTGCTTCCCTGCTCTGCTCCAGCAGCCGCAGCTTCTTTTTGATCTCCCGCTCCACAGCCGGCAGCATCCTGGGGGATTTCTTCTTCTGCCGCGGATGGGATGATTGCAGCCATCGTATCACTGCCTGCCGCAGTTTGGCGGTGTTTGGCAGCATCCTGGGCAGCATCCTGGCCGGGCGTATTCTTCGGCGTATTCTCTTTCTGCCATGGTGATGCATCTCCAGGATCCGCAGGAATGCAAGCAGCCCGAAAACGATCAGGATGAGGAGGGTAATGCTCGTGAGCGCCAGGATGACCGTTGCTGGAGATACGCCTGCTGCAAACTCCAGGATGCCCTGCTTCCGCACCTCAAAGGCATCAGTGCTCACACTGGTCGTTCCGAGCCGGGTAATTTTCACTGCAAAAACATAGGGCCCGGCAGCAGCATCGCGGGGAAGCTGGATATCCCGCACGAACTCTACCTGGGTGTCAATGGCGAGGGTCTCCCGCTCTCCTACTATAATCTTTCCCAAGCTGTCGCGGATCGTGTACTCCACATCAATGTCAATCCTCCCGGTTTCCTTCAGGTTGAACACCTGGATCTTGGCAAGGATATCCTCGCCAGGGAATACTTCCTTGTACTTATCCAGCACCTCGACATTCACGTCAAAGAGGTTCTCTTCGGATTCCACCTCAATAACCACCGGAACCTGCTTCACGCTCTGCCCTCCGATCACCGTGATCTCACCCACATACACATCAGGGCTCACGTCATTAT
>JACQNA010000056.1 GCA_016203335.1 Candidatus Woesearchaeota archaeon | reverse complement strand
GAATAAGAAAAGTATAATGGCGATTTCCGACATGTTGCATGATGAAGGGCGGCCCCTTCCCGAAGGGAGCGACCCCTTCCACCATGCTTCTGCAAGTGCGGCATCGCTCACAAAATGGCGCTACCCTACATTTTCTCCGGAGCCCCATAAAACACAAGATTTATATAGTCTTAGTTATACCAATATAACCATGCTTCACTTCGAGTCAAAGGTCAGAAAATGGGGAAGGTCTCTCGGGATAGTCGTACCGAAGGAGGGCATAGAAAAAGAGGGGATCAAGGCAAATGATGCCATAGATTTGTTTATTGTACGGAAATCAAATGCATTGAAAGAAACCTTTGGCACGATGCGGTTTACAAAGCCAATCCGTAAGATCATGGAAGAGATAGATCGGGAAGCCTGGCCAGAATGAAGCCGGTGTATTTCTTTGACACGTATGCCTTCTTTGAGATTATTGCGGGCAATCCTGCGTATGAGAAGTATAAGGATGTACAGGCAATAACGACCGTCTTTAATCTTGCAGAATTAAATTATGGGCTGAAGAAAGAGAAAGGCAAGGCTGCCGCAGACGACTACACCAAGAAATACGGGGATTTTCTGGTGGAAGTTACCATAGACGATGTTCAAAAAGCGATGGACATCAAAGTGCAACATAAACATCTGTCTATACCAGACGCCATAGGATATATCGTTGCCCGGCGATACCAAGTGAAATTCCTGACGGGAGACAATGAATTCAAAGATATGCCGAATGTTGAGTTAGTGAGGTAGATTTACTGTTCTATTTATTTTCTATATTGAAAGAGGATACCAAACAACAAAGGGCTGATGCTGGTGGGCATATCTTTGGTTTTCAGCTGCTTCGGGCACCGATTCAATAGGTTTCTATGGCAATTCCCGGTATTCTGTTAAAATGCGCGCTGTTTCTCGTCAGGATTGTTTCGTTATGCCTCAATGCCATCCCGGCAATCATGATATCCATCAGGTCAATCTGCCTGCCTTGCCGTATGAGATAGAGGTAGATTTCACCTGCTTGAATGGCGCTTTCCTTGTCCAGATCATAAATGATTTGCGATGCTAATATGTTCAGCAGTTCCTCACGCTCACTACTCGATTTCGCATGCGCTAAGCCGCCCCAGAGCTCAACAATAGAGGGTGTCGGTATGGAAAAGTGAGTATTTGCTGCTTGGAAGTCTTTGAGCCGACGCACCGCTTCTGATTGTCCACGGAGCACGTCCACAAGAAAAGTGGTATCGGCAATCATTGTTCTCCGACAAGTATGCTGGACCTTATTCGCTTATTTGTCTTTTCCCGTGCATGCTGAATCTGCTCTTCTACTGCACGCGCCTCATCCGAAGAGAGACGGCCTGCTAACTCCAGCAGCGAGCGCTGTGCGGTGATTTTATTAATGACGTCACTAAAGCTTTCATTCCCTTTCTTTCGGGATTTGAGGCGTTCGTATGCATCCTCGGTTATGGAAATCGTTTTTGTTGCCATACCTGTGTATGTGTATGTACTAGTATTTAAATGTTTCTCGGTTTACTTTCTATATTGAAAGAAAATACCAAACAACAAAGGGCTGAATATTCCTTGAGAGAATATGCATTCAGCCCTTTGGCAGCGGTAGAACAACGTGGCGGGGATTAGGCAGTGGTTTCGCCGACGCCAGATTCAGGTGTAGGGGGGGCAGGCGATTGCTGCTCGCTGCTGACGACCGCACCCTTGAGCAGCCTGAGGAACTGATCACCCTGCTCCTCGACGTTTCCGTTCGCGAAGTAGTTGACAAAGGCTGCAGGAATATTAGTGGTGCACAGGTCAAGCAGCTCGAATTCTGTGTTGACTCTCTCGAGCACCGTTAATATTTCTTTGTCAGAAGGGATGCCGCCACCTGTATGCGATAACGGCTGCAGTTGCTGGAGATCTGTTACAACACCAGCCAACCGCGTGCTCAGAGAGGTGAGCTGTCTTTTTGCTTCCAAAACCTCTTCCTCAATCTGTTGAATGTCTGCCGGCGGGATGACTTCCTTTCCTCCATCCTTCTGCTCGTGCAGCGCGCGAATCTTTTGGATGACAGTACGCACCGCCTTGGTCCTGCTGTGGTGGCGGTGTGCATATTCCAGGAGCCAGTTTAGATACTGGAGTCTGTGGTGCTCAGTCAGCTGCGGCTTTTGCGCCGCAACTGTCAGGAATGAGTGAATGAATGTATTTCTTTGGTTCAGCAGTGATCTCTCCTTGCGGTTATACCACGTGAAGACAACATCAAACACAGTCGTCACCCACACCGGAAGCGCTGCCACCGCTTCCCTGATGTTGATGGATAGTTCCTCTGCCATGGTGAGCTCACTTTCTGTTGTGCAGCATTATGCTGCGTGGTTGGTGTACCACATGTCAGATTGATTCGACAACGAAACAGAGCGCGGGCTGATCTGCTGGCTGGCTGAGCAGGATCACGCCGGAACAGGAACCTTCAGCTTCTCCTCCCGCAGCAGGTGCATCAGCAGCTTTGCCAGCGCCTGCTTACGCACGACTTGGTTTTCCTCCGATTCCACAATAGAAAGGAGATGTCTCGCTAGGGTTTCCGGGGTGCGGTACGCGGCGATAGCAGCAATGGTGCTGTCGGATGGTTTGCCAGCCACTGTCGCGTCAGCCAGCATCGCATCAATCTTGCGGTTGATTTCTTCAGCAGTGATCCCCCCGGCCATCGCTTTCCGATGCAGAGAGAGGATATGCTGGTTCATGATCTTCTGCTGCAGAGGAGTGTAGACAGGCTGCGCTATCCACGTACTGTCCGGATCCAGCAGGTAATACATCAGGGCATGCCCGAACCGGAAGAGATCAACGCCGGCATTGTTCAGCTCAGCGACGATCTGCTGAAACTCCGGCTGCGGGACAGGCAAAATCGCTCCCAGCTCAATCAGCCACTGCGGGATGGTTACCATGGGCAATTCCTTTCTGTGTGATTTGTGTGATGGGTGATCTAGTTGAGTTGGGTAAATGGTGCCGGGGTGATGGTCACCCTTTCACCTGGGCCGAATTCGAATGCCGTTTCTGCGCTGAGGCTGACGACGGACTTTTCCCCGCCGCCGAGCTTGCTGTTTGCCCATGCGCCCAGATTGTTGAGTGCGTGGGAAAGGAACAGGTGTTTCAGGCGGCTCACGAAAAAGGACATCAGCGGGAGGGACTTGAGAATTTCTGTGAGCGCTTCTTTTCTTCGCGCCCATACTGCCTGCTCGCCATCGCTTATGGTGAGCATGAGTTCGTTTCTCCCGAGAGTTTCTCCTGCACCGGAAGCGACCATTCCCCAGAAGGCGCTGTCGTCCAGCGGGGCGGGGATGGTCATCAGGCAGGGGGCGGGCTCGAACGGCCATGCGTGCGTTTTCCTCTGCTGTTTTGAATGTTCCCTCGGGAAAAGGGCATAGGTTGCCATTCCCCCTTGGAGGAGCGTCGTTTCCCCCGGTTGCGGCAGGAGAACAACGCCGAGGTCGAAGCCGAATTCAGCGACGGATGGGTAGCGTTCCGCCATGTCCCTCGCGAGAAGCGTCCGTATGCAGGTCGCCGTGGTCGGCACGGTCGCGTGTCTTTCTGCGAGGAGCTGTTCATATTGGTCACACGCGGCCTGGTATGCGCTCGTACTGTCGAGTGACCGCACCTCCTGCAGAACCGCCAGATCGTGTTCGAGCAAGTCTTCCCAGGAGTAGATGCCGTCTCCGGTGTCGTCGAAGAGGCAGATGACGCCCGGGGTTACGGCGAGCGCCGAGACTGAGATTTGTCGGGGGTCGTCCGGCTCGAGATACCATATGTCGAAAAGCATTGTGCAGTACCTCCTCTTTTTTCTTATGGCAATAGCGCCATGCCAAATGCCTAGCCCTACGCCTGCTTTTTCTTCTTCGCTGCTGGTTCTCGGTGCTGCTGAGCTGGAGTCCCGCCTTGCTGCGCGAGCGTTGCCAGCTCCTGCGGGTTCAGCAGGCTTGCCCGGAACAAGGCATGCCCTTTGTAGCTGCAGGCAGTGCAGTGCCGCGGAATCCATACTGCTGTCTTGCCACGAAACTGCTGCGCCGGCCTGAGGAATGGCTCAGAGTCGGCAACAGTGACCTGCCTTCTGCACTTTGGGCAGCGTGTGGCAGCGGCACCGGATAAGCATCTCCCGAAGCGCGTTGAGCGGCCTGAATTCCCGCTGGTGGTTGTTACTGCTGATCGTTTTTCCCATGTGTGGTTCCCCCGATACCATGTTGAGAAGCGGTTGAGCGCCGACAGTCAGATGTTGAGAACCTCGCGGAGCGTTTTCGGCAGCAGATGCTTTGAGCATTCGTGGCTGCAGCCTGCCTGGATGAGCTGCTGCCGGTAATCCTCATTGCCGGAGATGGCAATCATCGGGCCATGGAAGGTTTGCCGGAACTCCTGCACCAAAGACAGAGTATTCGGCTCCCTTCCGGGAACGCAGGCGTCCACGGCAATGGCTGCGATGTCCGGGTTTGCCGCGAACAGCTGCCTGGCTTCTGCGATAGAGGGTGCGCTGAGCAGGGTCACTGCAGCATCGCCCAGCGTCCGCCTCCACATGACCAGGTACAATCCTTCCTCGTCTTCAACGATCAGGACTTTTGTGCACACTGTTTTTCTCCTTTCCGGTGAGTGGTGAGCTGGCATTCGCTGGCAGCGCTCATATTTCTTGGGGTTCTCGCATTCTGCGGCTCGCTCACCAGCTTTGGGCTCCTCACACAGTCTGGCTCACTCTCGTTGCTTGGGCTTCTCCAGCCTCTTGGCCCGCTCGTTCTTCACGGGTTTCTTCTCCGTCATGGCTCGCTCCGCTCTGGTGGGTTTCTTGCAGCCATCGGCTCGCTTGGCTTTTTCGGGTTTCTCCTTGAGTTTGGCTCGCTCATCTCGCACGGGCTTCTCCGGTTTGTCAGCTCGCTCCATTTTTCTGGGTTTCTCTCAATCAATGGCTCACTCGTTGTTGCCGGATTTCTCTTTTTGAATGGTTCGCTCCCTCCTTACGGGGTTCTCGACCATGTCGGCTCGCTCACCAGCTTTGGGCTCCTCGCCAGTGCTGGCTCCCGCTCGCTGCTCTTGGGTTTCTCACCTCACTTGGCTCGCTCGCTTGTTGTGGATTTCTTGTCTTCTTCGGCTCACTTGTCCACCATATCCCAGGGCAAGATAAACCGGGAGTGCCCAAGATATTCGATGGGATATGGATCGCGAAGAGGAAGAGCCAGTGCCCCGCGCCAGACCACCCAAAGATGGTCCAGGAACAGCTGCATCATCCTCCGGTGCGCCATGAGGTGCAGATGCCCCTGGTACATCACCCCCTCTGGTTCTGTTTTGAGAGAGAGTTCGCTGCCGCAGTCCGGGCAATGCCTTGCGTTCTTGACGCTCTTGCTTTCCCCGCACGACGGACACCATCTGCCCTTTGGCGTCGGGATGACCTTGATGCCCTCACGGCCAGAGAGCCTGCTTTTGTACTCACCATAAAAGCCGGCATATTTCCCGTTTGCCCGGAGCAGGCTCACGCCGAGCCGGAACAGCATCACCCGCAGATCTGTGTTGAATGAAGATATTCTTCCGGCTGCCCGCTGCTGTTCAGGAACAAGCCCGGCATACTTCCGGAGCTTTGATGGAGTGGTAAATCGCTCAATGCCCTCTACCCAGACCATCTGCCTCTCCTCGAGCTTGTCTGGATTGCCATCCGCTGGCATGAGGACAGCAACCGGCTCCCGGGCGACATAACCGGGGATCATCTTGTCGCCGGGCGGGTAAAATCTCCCGAACGCCTGGATGTAGCCAAGAACCTTTCCGATTGCCTCTCCGCCAGTGCCCTTCACCCTGCTGAACCAGGGAGCAGCAGGATGGTGGTGGACAAGATCCGCCAGGGTTTTGTCTACCCAGGTTTCAAGAGCCTGCGCACGCGCAAGCAGCTCAGCAGTATAGCTGCAGGCATTGCCGCGGCGTTGGAGATGCTTGAGGCGGACCTGTGCCATAATGCGCATGCGCTCAATTGCCCTTGCAGCATCACTCAATACTACCAGCGGTGTCCTGAATGCGGACTGCTCGCTGTGCTCAGCGCGGTTGCCTGCACCATTGCCATTATCTATAGTATGTCCCATGGAAAACTCCTCTCGTTGGTGCACATGAGATGGTGTTGATGTGCATTTGAACACTGGGAACGCCAGGAATGGATTGTTCAGGACGGATCGTTCCGGTGCGTTTTCCGCTGT
Organism: Candidatus Woesearchaeota archaeon; assembly: GCA_016203335.1. Taxonomy (GTDB): domain Archaea; phylum Nanobdellota; class Nanobdellia; order Woesearchaeales; family JACQNA01; genus JACQNA01. The sequence goes on along the minus strand of JACQNA010000056.1, from coordinate 16,054 downwards.
GCACGCCGCAGCTGCGATGTGCGTACGACGTGATCCGTCTTCTTCTTTTTTTCGTCTGCCCCTTTTTTCCCTGCTTTTGCTTTCTTCGGTCGTGGTTTCCCGGGCTGCCCTGGTGTTTCCGGCGGTTCCGTTTCCTCGCGCTTTGCGTGACCGTGCCTGCCCTGCCTGCTCTGCTCTGGTACGCGCATGGCTCTCTCCCTCTGCTTTCTGAGGAATGTCGTGAATTGGCCTGGTTTTGTTGCGATGGGAGGCATGTTCCACACGCTGCCGTTGCCTCTCTTCCGGCGGTGCTTGATGTAGTAGCGCTGCTTCTTCTGCTTTTTTTCTTCCGGCGGTTTGCGGTTTTGGTTCACTCGTGCCCTCCTCTTGTTGTGTGGCCGAACTTCGAGCGCATGGCAAGCAGAATCACTGAACGTCTTTTGGAGCCGCCTGCCCGGTCGTGGGCAATTCGCTGATGGTACCGCGAACGATGATCACCCGACGTTCCTGCCTCTCCTCGCTCCATACCACTTTCCATCCCTTCCGGACGCCAATGGATTCTTTCCCCCACAGGCTGAAGGCGTCTTTGATGGAAATCCAGAAGATTTCCCTGAGGGTTTTTGCTTTTTTCCAAAGCTTCGTTGCTTCTTCAATGTGCTGATTCGTCTGCTCTGGATTGCTGGCGCGCTGCGCTGTGGCGACATCTTCCTCCTGTTCAGCCTTCATCATCCATCTTTTACTGAGCCCAAAGAATTGTTTCAGGTCGTCAGGGACATCACCGACAACAATATCTCCCTGCTTCAATTCGCTCTCCGGCTCGGCTACTGCTCCCGGCTCTATGCTGCTGAGCTCGGTCGTTATGACGTCCAGCCATGTCGGCATGACTCTCTCCTTTCTGATGGTGATGGGACGGTTTACCCAGCTTTTCCCCGCAGCTTCCGGTGCAGCCAGTCTGCCAGCAGCAGCGAGATGCCGTAGAGCGTCTGTGGAACGAAATCACGGATGTCGGCTGCGATGGTTTTCAGACGGATCATGGTCCCCTCTTCATGTTAATACGGCCGTTGTGGAAATGGCCCTCTCCCGCGGCGCCATGCAACAAACTGGTAGTACACCCTGAGCTTGCGGTGCAGGCGGAAGCTCCGGTAGAGGGGGCCGTCAAGGATGCCGTAGGCGGCAGCGCCGATGCCGCAGCCCCACAAGAGCAGGTAGAAGTGGCGATGCTCCATGCCGGATACTGCCAATGCCGCTGCAGTGATGATGCCCATGCTGACTGCGGCAATGACGGCAATCCCGTAGAGCAACCACTTCGCCTGCTGCTCCGGAGTGAGCGGCTGGATTCTGATGTTCATGAGGGTGATTCTCCTTCCTTGATTTGCATCCGGCGGCTGATCTCGTCGCGGATGTCGGTGATGTCGTCGACGGTGAGGTGTTCAATGCGCTCCAGCGTGATGCCGCGCTCCCGGAGAATGCCCATGACAACCTGCTTACGCCGCCTCAGGTGCTCTGGGGTAGGCAAGGGCATCAGCATGCCCACGAGAGAGGTTACCATAGTCTCGATGTGGCTGACACTCACCTGCTGGTCCCAAATAACAAAACCATCAGGAAGTGGGATGGTGTGCGCTCCCTGCTCCGTCGTCATACCATAAGCTACCATAAGGCGTGCAACTCCGGAACGGCTGCAACCAGTGATACGGGCCTGCTCCTGCTCATGATGTAACACGAAGTGTTTCACGCGGGCATCACCGGAATCTGCTGTTCCGAATTTCATGACGAGATGGTAGAGGTCTGCCAACAGCGCTGCAGTGAGCCCTTCCAGCGCCGGCGGAATCTCTTCTGGCTGGAAGGCTGCCAGCGCTGCTTCGGGAACGGTGCGTTTTGGGGTGTACATACTATTCATCTCCTTTCTTTTTGACGGTTTAGAGAAACATCCGGATGGAGATGCAGCTGCTTAGGGCGATGAAGAGGATGCCGCCGTATATAAAAAGCGCATCCTCTTTCTTTCCAAGCAGCTGGTCTATCTCAACAGCGATCGCCAGGAGAAATGCATAGATTGCTGCGCCACAGAAAAGCACGAAGCTTGAAAGCTGGCTCAGGGCAACAGCACCGTGGACTGCTGAGCTTATCACCAAGCAAATCACCACCATGGCCTGGAATGTTTCGGGCCAGGTAGAGTCGTCACTGAGGTAGAGCCAAAGAAAGGAAAACAGTAGAATGAAGCAGTATGGTATGAGCACCCATGTGGCGAACCGCTCAGAGTGAAGAGAGAGCCACTCCATGCCGAGCTTCATCCCCGTTGCCAGCAGAAAGGCTGCCAGCATGAGCAGCAGCAGCGTGTATGTCTTCATGGATAGAGGATGCTCCTTTCAGAGATGATGCTGTTTACCGGAAAACCGGCCGGCTGCAGGAGGAAATAGGATACGCAACACTATTTCCCGCCCCTGCAGGGTTGGTATGGGGCGTTTTATCCGCAGCCGGCATGAGGGGAGAGTTGCGGCTTGATGCCCGGCTTGTGATGAACTACTTCCGCCTTGCTTCGATGGCTTGCATCCAGCAGCTCCCGAGCAACTCAGGCCGGGCTTTGCCCTTGTGGACTTGTTGTGTTATGCCTTGTTCGTTTACGGGTTGCACTCAGATTACCGCATGCTGACTACACATCTCAGAGTATTCTACGGCGTGCTGCCGGTCCCTGCATCGGGCAGAGGGGATCTGCGGAACACGGGATCATTGAGCTGCGTTTCAATGCTGCCCATGAATTTGTCCAGCGCCCAGAACAGGCTGTCCTCGCTGGTGACTTGCCGCAGGGCGGTGAGCAGCTGATCAATGCCGGTGAGCAGGCGCATGCTCCGCTCGTGCCATTCGTGCACTGCAGCAACTGCCTTGTTCTTGGTGGAATCCGGCAATTGCATTGCATCCGTGAGCAACTTTTGGTATTCCTGCTCAACCCTTGCTTTTTCCAGCGGCACATGGGTAAGGATGGTGTCCAGATACGCGCTTGCCGACGGCGCAGCAGGAATCTGCTGGGCAGTGGCTGCCGATGCCAGCAGGTAGAGGATGACTGCCAGTTTGTACAGCATGATGCACCTCCTTCAGAACAGCTCGAAAATGGCAAGCTCTGCTGCTCCGATGATGAGGAGCAGGTAGCGTTGGATGAGGGATGGCTTGCTGCCCTGCTCGTTGGTTTTGCTGCTGTGCTGCTCCTGCTTCTTCTCCGGTTTGCGAACAGTGTTCTGCGCGGTGCTGCTGTCTGCCGGTGCAGGATCTGCAGTTGATGATGATGCCTGCTGGCTGCTGAACGCTGCCGGTGGAAGAGCGCCTGCATCCTGGCTGGTGCTCAGGCAGCAGACGAAACAGACGATGATGAGCAACCGTATCATATGGTCTCCTTTCTATTAGGGAGTGGGTGAGGGGCGCTGCTTAGACGAGTGAATGCCGATCTCTGGTTACCTGCCAAAGGGGAAGCTGCTCCACTGCAACTGCATGCCCATCCCAGGAATAGCGAAGCACCTTGTTGATGTCAGTGAGGAAGAGCAGCTCCTGCCCCGGGCTGAGCAAGGCAGCGACTTCTGTCCTTGCTTTCCGGTTGGTGCGGAGCTTGGATACGACGACCAGGGTGCAGCTGAGCAGGTTTCGCAGGAGTCCGTATTGCGAATCCGGAAAATGGGATGTTCCGCACATCAGGAATAGTCCAGGGGAGCTATCATCCTTCGGAATGATTGACCAGTTGCCTTTGTCGTGCTGCACCACCCGGAAGGCGCCTGCCGGCAACTCGCCTACTACTTTAATCTTTGCGGCAATGCCCTCCCTTTGTTGGAGCGACCATTGTAGCAGCTCGGCATCATGGCGGCTGGCGCAGGTGGCAGCACCGTGTTTGCCAACCACTCGGTAAACAATCACCGGGTTGGCAAGGCAGGGGATGTAGTCATGCAGGTGCACCCCGGGAAAGAACAGATCGACGACAAACCTGCCCGCCACCTCATCATAGCGCCAGAAGCTGTCCTGCGCGACGTGGTGGTGCATGACGCTTTCCTTTCTATTGCTGAGGGCACTCGGCGGTCATCTTATGGTCTGCGGGCTGCCGGCAGGGCCAAGGCAGAACGAGCCGCGGTAGAAGGTGCCGGTAAGATACCTGTGGAGCTCCTGCTCCGCGAGGTGCTTATTGGTGCTGTCGGAAGCAGATTCCCAGGTACTCATCAGCCTGCGCATCTCCTCGTCGCCAAAGAGGATTGTGGCAGGCATCTGATGCACGCAGCCCGCAGCGGTGAAGGTGAGCAGGCTTTGGGCTGGCGGCAGAGTCGGCATGGTTATTGAGTTTTGCTGCGGCGGTGGGGCTGGAGGAAGCGGCAGTTCAGCCCACGGCCACGGAAAGAAGACCATCACTGCCATCGCCACTATCAGGAGCAATAATACCAGAATCCTGACTTTCATTTCACACCTCCTTTTTGTTTAGTGAGAGGACGATACCTCCCACAAAGATAGCCGTGATGAATGCAGGCCTTTCCCACACCCATCGCACCCTAGAGCAGGTTGTTGTAGTCCAGGAAGCTGAGGATTATGAATCCAATACCAATCAGGAATATGACGGTAAAATACCGCCAGGACATGCTGCTTGCCTGGATTCTTCCCTTCCGGATGTCGATGAGATCGTTGCAGATGGAGTAGATGACGCAGACACCCCCCGTCATTCCGATGACTGCGATCGACCATAATCCCTTGGACGGAAACGGGCGCTGGTGTATAAACACGGATAATGACGGGATGAACCAGTCGGTAAGTAAAGTGAGTGTTCCAGCGATTGCCCCTAGTGCTGCTGTGCTGACAAGTGCTCCAATCCACGAATTGCTGAAACGGCGGAAAATGGGATACCAGATTCCTTCCTTGAAAATGATGAGGAGCAGGAAGAAGGAAACCGTGGTTGAGAGATCCGCAACAAATTCCGACATGGAAATTCCCCTTTCTAGCCCTGCATTCAGCAGAGCACCAGCACGGTCACGATGATTACGGCAATGATCAGCACGCGCATATCAGTCTTCTCCTCCTGCTGGCGGCACCTGAGGGTATGCTCGTCTTCCCTCTCCCGGAGCGCGCTGAGCAGGAGGTCAATCACGAAGTCCAGCATGGTGCCTCCTTGGATTTACGGTTGTATAAACCTAGTGATATCGTCGTGTTGCGCGGGCGGCAGGACTCGAACCTGCAGCATCCGGATTTGGAGTCCGGCGCTCTATCCAGTTGGAGCTACGCCCGCTGAAGACACGCGGATCTCACTGCGTGCTTCTGTTGGATGGCAGCATGGGCGCCCTTGCTTGCTGTATGCGATTCAGCACGAGCGCCCACGCTGCGGGTTGTTCAGTCGCCTTTGATGTTCACTGCCTGCATGAGGAGGTTCGGTCCCTTGAGTCTCCTGGCCCGGTGATTCGGGGCAGTGAGCCTGCCGCTGGCGATGATCACTGGTTCTCCGTGGGAGTCGTGGTAGACATCATCAAGGATCTTGCCGGTGAGCACGTGAGAGGTTCCGAACACCGGCACCTCAGTGGCAGCTACCAGTTCCTTATCCTCTACCCGGATGCCGAAATCATCCAGGGAGCGCTGCAACGCGTCCCAGCCGAAGGGCAACGGCATGATGAAGATGTCGCCCTGGCGGCGGGAGGGGGCATGGAGTTTCTTCTCCAGATCGTGAATGGTCTGCGGCTTGAGCGCGGCAAAGAAGGCAGCCTCGCCTCCGTCGATTAATGCCTCGGCGGCCACCTTCGTCACCTCGGTCAGGAACGGCTGCTCGTCAGTGCCGCCGAACCAGTAGAATGCGCTAAGAGTGTTGTTCACAGTGTTGTCCACGAACAGAAACTGCCTGCCCCGACGGAGAGGGAAGAACTTGTTACCTCTCCACTTCGGCAGGGTGATGGTGCCGTTGGCGAGCTCGGGGTAGGTGTATTTATGTGCAAGCTTCAGCACTGCTTTGCCCGCTTTCGTGGGCAGTTTGGTCATCTCAGAGAGTTCCATGGCGGTTGCCTTTCAGATTAACAGTGATGTACGGTTCTGCGCATCGGTCTGGTTTATTCTGCCCGATTGCCAGCCTGCGGATTTACTTCCCCTTGAATGCGCAGCTCAATGAGCTTCATGTCGTCGTCCGGCGCGATGATCATCCAGCTGAAGAACGGATTGGCATCCCGCCGCCGCTTCTTGACAATGCCCTCGTTGTATGCAACGACCCTTTCCCGCAGCTCATCGATGAGCCTGGCGATGTTGTGCTGGTAGCCTTCGTATCGCAATTCATTGAAGGTGATCGTCGAAGGCCTGATTTCCAGCACAGCCCTGTCTTGGTACATCCCGATCGCAGAGGCGTATTGCTCCCTGGTCGCGTCATAGAACGCCCGATGGTCCAGATACCATTCCCACGATACCCAGGGGACGATAACGCCCAGGATGAACAGAAAGATAAGCCCGGCGATAAAGAAACCCGCTCCTGCAGCAGATTCTTCCGTCGTCGCGAATTCTCCAGCTTTTGCCCTTCTCCGCTGTTTCAGCTTTTTCCGCGCAACGTATTCATCTCGCATCACCAGCCCTACTCCGAAGAGTATCGAGGCCACGCACAGCAGGATAAGAATCATGGCAGTTTCTCCTTCCATTGGTTGTTTTTTCCAGAAGCTTCAGATTGCGCCAGAAGCGGCGTGCGGCGGGGATGGGTCTTGTTCACGCTTGCGTGAACTGCCGAACGACCGTAGGGAGTGAGTGCACCGGGCAGCCCGAGTGAAACGATGGCGCCGCACGCCGCCGATGGCTCAGCGCATGATGGCGTAGTACATCACGTACAACCACGAGAAGAACCCGTGAACAATGGCCCAAAAGATCGAGTGGTGCGCTGTCCACGAGATGACAATCGCCAGCACACACCCATAGCCAATTCCCTTCTTGATTACCGTGAACACTTTCGCCGTGATAGAGCGACGATTGGGGGATGGCCATGAGGGGAAGGGTTGGAGTATTCTGAACGACTTCATGACAGGTACTCCTCGGTTAATGAACGGGGTTTGCCGGGCCTTAGCTGTACATCCGCCCGGTGCAGCAGATGATTATTCCCACAACCTCACTGGCGCGAGGCGCAGCCGGACAACAAACAGCTCCCTGTTCAGGGTGCCGAATGCCGCTCCGATGATGCCGCCGAAGACGACCAGCAGCGCCAGCTCCAGGGATGTTTCTGCGGACGCGGCAAGCCAGAGGTAGGCAGTCCCTCCGCCAATTGCTGAGTCCACTCCCCACATCAGGCGCTTCTCGCTGTGGAGCAGGATGAAGAGGTTGTAGAGGAAGCGGCAGAGGAAGCACACAGCTTCCTTCCACAGCGCCCAGGCAAAGAACCTGATGATGAAGAGCATGGAGAAGAGCACTCCCTTGGCCATCCAGCGGAGGTAGTTGCGGTAGGTGAGTGCAGCCGGACTCAACCCTTTGTCCACGAGCCTCGGGAAAAACCCTTCTACAACCACCAAAAAAGGATACCAGAAGCGCCGCTCCTTCCTGCAGCCGATGAATGCCAGGAGCATCTGGAGCAGGATGGTGCAACAAGGTACCACCCCGGATGCGATCACGCTGCTGATAAGATACATTACTGATGCCCGGCTCATATCATCGACCTCGCCTGTGAGGATGCCCCTCTGGATATCGGCATAAAGCAGCGAGAAAACATAGGCTGCCAGAGGCACGCCGACCACCAGCCCGGGGTAGAGCACCTCATGCGGCTTCCGGAAGAATTCCCTTGCGGCTGCCGCTGCCTTGCGGATTCCCTGGTCTGTCTGCTTCCATGCACGACTGAGCGCAACCGGAACTGCCCGGAGCACTTCTCCGAAATCGCCGCTGATGTAGCCTGCGGAGAATCCCGCCAGCAGGCCCAGCCACCAGTAGGCAGGGGCGCAGAGCAGGGCAACAAGCGTGCAGACTGCTCCTCCAACGAAGCAGGCGACGATGGTGCTGGAGAGCTTCATGGGTTTCATGGCAATGTCCTTTCAGAAAAAAAGTGGATAGGTGGTGTTACGGAAGTGGATGGCGCTGTGTCCCTAAACAGCCAGCATCGCTGCCCGCCCTACCGCAACATTGACGATGGCTAAGGCTTTCCGTGCCGCCCATTCCGGATACCAGTGGTTGCAGCTGCCCGGCAGAATGCCCGAGAGCCATTGGACATCAGTGTGATCCTTGTCAGGGAAGAGTGTGTACTCCCGCTGCACCAGTCCGAGGTAGCACAGGTTGATGGTGTCGCAGACCCTGCCTGTTCCCTCCATGTCCTCGGCAACGGTTCGACAGACACCCAAGCAGCCGATGATGCTGATGCCGGCGAGAGAGCAATCCTCGTCCTGCAGGTTGTGCTTCTCCACGAATTGCTCAACATTCACATTCCGCTCAATTCCGGTCTCAGCGAGCGCCTTCCAGAGCAGGAACTGGTGAATGGGGCGATGAGTGAAGATGCTGCCCCCCATCAGCCACCAGCAATCCTGGAATGGTGGCTTTTTCCGCCGGATGAGTGGGACAGCCGGAATGTCGCCAGTGATCTTGACCAGCACGACGTCAGCGCAGGCTGAGGCCAGCCCTCTGCGGTATGCGTCATAGATTGCTCCGGGAACACCAGAACGTGTTGCGTCAGGATTCTGGAGCACGTCCCTGGCTTCTCCAAGAACGATTTGTCTCTTCCCGAAGGCGAGAGTCTGTGCCGCTGCAGCAATAAGCGGCTGATTCTCCACCTCGAGGATGACGGTTTCCAGCAGGTTCTGTTGCATGGTGTTTCCTTTCTTCGTTAGTGAAATATTGCAGCACAGGCTCCGCTCGCCTTCTGCAGTTTGGGGGATGCAGAGTTACAGGGTCATCGCAGAGCCTGTGCTGCTGCCAACCCGCAGGGGCTGGATGTTGTTATGCCGCCACTGAATTATTCCTCCCGAGAACGCTCTTCTTCTTCAGCTGGCTCTGCGCCCTCAAGTCTGTTGGCGATTTTCACCAGTGTGCGGTTGATCTCAGACAGCTTTTTGGGGATGTCCGAAAGGGACGTGATGAATTCGAGGAAGTAATACGTCCCAATTGCGCCAAGAACAACAAAGATGAGAGGGGTAACGACCTCACTCGGTAAGCCGAACATGATTCATCTCCATGATGTGGTTTGAAATCACCGCCAGACGATTTCTAGGGTATCCGGCGGAGAGCCATCAAGTCCCCCCCGAGTGATGACTATTTTTCCCGGGAGTTCGCCGATCCCCGCTGCGATGAAATAGAGGGCGATGTGGTCTGTTGAGCTGCTGCCGGAGCTGGAGCCGAGCGCCCTGACCGTGATGCCATTCACCATCTTTTCTCCTGTCGGCGAATGGATGATGGTTCCGTCCTGGTTCTTGAGGTAGGCGATCTCGTACCTGACGCTGTCTAGTCTCATCCATGGATTCTCGTTTGCCGCCTTGAGGCGCTCCAGCAGCTCCGGGGTTTCCGGAACGTCAACAACATCAACGGCGTAGTACCCGAAGAAAGCAGTGTACCGTGGGAGAGGAACATACTCCACAGCCGGCTGGTCACCAAAGCTCACCCAACTGAGTTTGGCATCCAGCTCTTTTTTGGTTGGATATTCAACCTTCCGGAGCACTGTTTCCCGATGATAAAACCCCTGGTATCTCGTTGGGTCTGTCCGATTGTCCACGAGCTCCACCAAGACAGAGTCTGCCACTATCTTGGTATAGCGGTAGGTCATGCCCAGCCAGTAGAGCTTCCCCTGGTAGCTCATGGTATTCGGTGTGATGGCGCCGTTGTAGTAGAACGAGGAAAACGCAGCAATGCGCGATGCTGCCGCAGCATCAAGCTCCCGGTCAGGGGTATCACGATAGTCAACAACCTCGACATAGGAGAGCCTGTTCTCAATGTGTTTGCTCGCCACAACATCAGCTCTTGGGTCGATGCCCGCCGGATTCTTCCCACAGGCGGCGATGAGCGCAAGGCACAGCAGAATAAGATGCATGGCAACACTCTCCTTTCTCACCCTTTGATTCGTTCAGATTCTCCACTCACCCCGAGCAAAGTCAGTGGTGGATGTGGTAATCTTCGTAGGCCGGCGTGCTGCTTACTATTTCAACAGCAATCTTGACAGCGAATACCTCTGTAATCTTGTTGGCCAGCTCGATGGCGAGATCCGTCAGATCATCACCGTGGAGCGCAAGGCGCCATCCCCTTTTCTGCAGAAAGATGAAGCCAAGCACCCGCTTACGGGGAGGGCGGTGCCTGTTTGTCCAAGAGAATTCCGGATTGGTGATGATGCCCAGGCCGCTTTTGCTGTGCTCGATGATGAGAGCCCTGTCCTGAGCATTCTGGATATCAGCTGCCCATGCTCCCCCGCCATGGAGCGGGATGCCTGGCTGAAACCCCTCCTGCTGCGCCAGCCAGTCCGCAAGCGTAAGGATAAGAGGGGGACGGGATGGAGGAATTCCCTTTCCACTGGCATGCGTTTGTTTTTTCACTCTTTTGCTCCTTTTTTGGATTTTGATCGGTTCACCTCGCCAGCAGCCGCTTCCTGTCCCTGGGGCAGATGCTTTGGAGCGGAACTTGCTGCTGATGCTGCTTTCTGCAGCGGATGCACCACACGATCATCATGACGACAGCGCCTGTCCTGCTCCGCAGGATGTATGCACGGAATTGCCATTGCTGCCTGGCGTTGCAGCTGCACACCTGCTGCTGCACCATCTGCTGCCGATAGGCTGCCAGGGCTTGCAGCTTCACCCTGGTCTTTGGCTCACGTTTCCGGTTCCGGAGGGTGGTCATGCGTTTTCCTTTCCTGTTGAATTTGTTTCTGAACACGCTGCTCGAGTTGTTGGATGTACTCCTCGAGGCGTTTTTTCTTCTGCGGATTTTTCACATCAGCAACAATGCCGCGCTCGATCTGGTTGAGCCAGCCTATGGAGATGCCTGTTTTCTTGGCTACCTCATCCAGGATGATGTCGAGCTGCTTTCTGAGCCACCTCAGCCGTGTCAGCATAAGATCCCCCGTTCCTATACTGAATGGTGAAAAGTGAGTCGGTTATGGCTGTTAGGACACAACCGTTCCACCTAGACGCGATGATTGATGCTTACTTCTGCTGCCTCTCGCTCCTTTCCATGTTTATGGATGTTGCTGCAAGGACGAGCGCGATGATGAGCGAGCAAACTCCCCAGCCGTACAGGCTGAGGCTGAAGAGAGAGGATACGGCAAGTAGTATCGCCCCTCCTGCCCCAAGCAATGCTGCAAGCCAGCTGAGCACGCTGCGCGCGTTCATGGCTCACCTCCTGTTGAGAGATTCTGCTGTGTGATTTGGTGTTCTCTGACGGAATCATCTCATGACGCGAGGCCAGGCTGTCAGCGCCTCGTCGATCACCGGCACGAATTTCCGGTGCACCGGCAGCATGTCTTCCGGGCAGCGGGAGAACCATGTGCCCTCTTGTGGAGAGGCATCATCGGGAATGCTGCAGAGCAGGAGTATGCTGCAGCTGTGTCCGGGCGACCTCGGATCATCCGGGTGGAGCAGCGGCAGGTTACGCGCATCTCCGAGCATCCGGATGATATTGAGCGGGACGTTCAGCTCTTTATCCGCGCATCGCTGGGCTGCCTTATCCCAGGTTTCGTTTTCGCCCACAAAGGTGCCTGGCGTATGCCAGCCTTCACCGAAGAATTTGTCCTTGCGGTGAGTGAGCAGCACCTGACTGTTTCTGATGATCACCAGCTCAACCGCAATCCGGACGCCGAAGGTGTTGAGCAGGGCTGCGTGCAGCTCTTGGCCGAGCATCTGGGGAAGCCGCTGCAGGAGGAACACTGCCATCTCCTTCCCTCGTTCATTCAGCTTGCCGTCATTCTCCAGCAGGCCTGCTGCAGCTTGTTTCCATTGCGCCTCTTTGATAGATGGCAGCAACAGCTCAGCCAACTCCAGGCCGATGGGCGTGAGAGTGCCGCCACGGGTAAGCATCTTGAGCAGGGCATCCCGCACGACGATAATCCAGCAGTCTTCCGGCAGGCGCTGCAGCAGCTGCAGAAGCATGCTGATGCCTTGCTCGTTCAGCTGGCCGGCGGTGAGATACTCATTCACTTTATCTTCCATTGCTTCCTCCTTTCAGGAGAAGGTTTTAGGAGAAGGCGCTCACCTGAACAGTGCCGGAGATTTCGCCTGCCGGGTGGTGAGATGGACGGGCCACTGGGTGATGTACTGCGTGAGCGAATCCCGGTACGCGGCGATCCAGTAAGCGTTTTCCTGCCGGTATGCGCCTTTCAGCAGCCCGAGCAGCCTGCTGACCTGGCGATGCGAGAGCTTGCCCTCGCCGGTGCCGGAGTCAGTTGCCGCATGCACTACATTCCGCGCAAAAAAGCGCGTGGTGATGCTGTCGCCTTCAGTGAGAGCAACGCCAAAGTAATACTCCAGCCTGCCGTCTGGCGCCAGCCCCTTTGTCCAGGTGGCGAACTCGGTGATGCCTGGCGCTGAATCTGCTCTACAGGAGACCAACAGATACAGCAGGAATGTCCACATGGCGACTTCCTCCTTTTCCAGATGATTTCTGGATTTGAGAATGAAGCAGGACTAGTACAGCGTGGATTATCTCGTCCGTTTCCATGCACATTGCCGCCTGCCGGCAGCAGCGCTGAGCAGATGGAGCAGTTGGAGGGCCTGTGCGATGTATACTTTTTTCTTTGCAGCGGTTCCTCCACTATTTCCCAGCGCATCAGCAGCGTATTTCGCCGCATCATCCGGGCAACGGGCGGCGGTAAAGAATACTGCGGTTATTGCCGGGCTGCCAAAGGAAGCAGCAACTTCTTTTGTCGCAGCATGGAGTGCTGCATCGAGCGAGCGCCTGGGGATTTTTCTGCCATTGCCCATCTTCAGAAGGTGGACAGCAATCTTTCCCGCCAGTTTCTGCTGTGCCGGTGTGAGCAGGCTGATGATGCCGTACCTCTGATTGACCAGCAGCCAGCGCAGGAACTGGTGCAGCACCAAAGGAAGATTAGCTGCTGCTTCCGGAGAAAAAGAGAGCAGTATGGTGCGGTAGCGGCCCCGGAAGATCAGATTTTGGTCTCCCGTTCTGGCACTGAGCGCTTCAGTGAGCGGAGTGAACCAGGATGGGACGAGGGACTTCAATGGGTGTTTAGGCATGGCAAGCCTCCTTTTACGTCAAATGAAAAAGAGCATACAGCTGCCTGTCCGCTGGCGCGTCAGATCCCGCTGGTTGACGGCTGTTGGAGCAGGCAGCTGCACGATGAAAGGCCGGAGGAGCTGCATTTATCCGGCAGCAACGCGTTCATTCCCGTCGGTGATGGAAGATGTTATCCCGGAAACAGATCGTACATCCTCCTGAGCGCTGCCATCTGGAGGCTGGCGTCAGGCGCTTTGCATTGCCGTGCAGCCTTGATGGTTCTGGCTTTGCATCTCACCGGGCATTTGTCAAGCGCTATCATAAATTCCGATTTGGAAATGCCTGTTCGCCGCGAGAGCCGTGATATATTTTTCATGATACTCCTTTTCGTACGTTTTTCAGCAGATGTTTGCGGTGAAGGTGCGATGAATTACGCCAATTACTTCTCCCTGAGCCCGAGCATGACCCTGGCGGTTTCTGCCCGAGAATCTGGCGCTCCTGTTCTGTTTTGTTGTGTGTGCTCAGCAGGCGGATTGCCCTGCTTCTTGTGCTGCTTCTTTCTTTTCTTTTTTCTGCTCAACATGAGCCATTCTTCATCCGGCCGCATCCCTTTCTGCACGTTCCGCATTCTGACGACGAACGCGGACCGTGGAATCCTGCTTCGGTTGCTCCTGATGCGATTCAACCTCCGCTGATAGAAATGCTTCCTCAGCCACCTGCGCCTTTGTTTTCCCTTCCCCAACGGCGCAAAGATGGCAACGCCGCCCTCATCCTCCACACAAAGGATGCCTAGGCCAGCGGCTGGCGCATCGTCCTGAAAGCCAGCAGGAGGAAATGCACTATCAAATAAATCGTCTTCATCTTCAGGTCCTCTGAAATGCCTGAAGCGGCGCAAGAGAGGCATGAATTCCCCCCATTTACGCCTCAAGAAACTCGGAATGTTCATGGCAGTACTCCTGTTCTCCCCCGAGAAGTGTTTTGTTCGTCCTGAGCACCTGCCTCCTCTCCTTGGTGTTTTGCAGGTTACTGTCTTGCTGCGGTTTTGCTCTGCCGCTCCTGAAGAGAGGAGAGGATCGACCCTGCGGTGAAGCATGCAAAGAGGATGATACTCCACCCATCGTATGGCGGGTCTACTATTGCACAGAAAACTATGAAAGATATCAACGCGCATAGGAAAAAGCTCGGCCAGGGCATTCCCCTCGGCTTCAGGAAGTAGCCGAATAGAAAGGCAAGGGTGTTAATGAGTATATCGGTGGAGTAAGGTGATAGCACGGGAGCGTGCTGGGCCAGCACGGCTGCGATGCACATCGGCGAGCAATCCATTTCGCACCTCGCTTTCTTTTCCCAGTTATTTCATATACCGCCGGAATATGATGAGTGTGCCCCTTGCATAGCAGACAAAACTGCCGGCATACAGGTATATCAAGTCCGGATGCCAGAGATTTGCAAGGAGCGCCGCAGCGATATTAAGCACTCCTCCCATGCCCAGCCAGCGGTACTCTGTATGCTTGCTGTAGAACAGCAGCCAGAGACAGAGGAAGAACGCGCTGCAGATGAGATATGCCTGCGTGTCGGTCATGACAATTTCCTCCGTGCAGCGTTTACGATTCCTGATCGATATCAGGGAGAAGTGGCGCAGCCAACCAGATGAGTGCGCAGATGATCACGCCCACCACAAAAATCACCAGGCCGCTGCCGGAGACGGAGTAGCCCAGGAGAAGCGAAATCGCAGCCAGAGCATACATGCGCAGCCGCGCACAAAAGAGATTCTTCCGGTTCGTGATGAGCGTTGGGAGGATGTCGTAGGTGGTATACACCATGATGATCACCGCGGCGCCGGTAGTGACCATATCCCAATCAATGCCGTGCATGATCCACTCCTTTCTGTGTTGCAGTCTTTAGTTAAAGTGTGTTATGGTGCGGGCCTGGGCGGAATCGAACCGCCGGCTCACCATGATGAATTCATCAGCCCCGAACCTGGCAAGCCCATCCTGCAGGGAATCTGCCGAGTGAGCAGGGTGGAGGTGGTATTTCACTGGCGGCTCGGCATGATCCGGGGACCATGTGTCATCGCCTCCCACCTATGCTACGCTGTGCCCTACTCACTCAGCAGACCAGCTGAACGGAGTCGAACCGTTCGCCACGGAAAGAGTGGCCCCGGAGCTGTTTCCCTGCAGGGATAAAGCAGCCGCCTGCCCGCAATGTACCGTCCAATCACCATTGGTTTTGGCGGGCATCTGTTGGGCAGGCGGCAGAGAGGTTACGGCTTAGTGATATTCTTGTCCGATTCATCAGCAGGCTCTGGAAAGCAGCCTGGTGCGGATGATACGGTTGATGCGTTTCCAACAGGTCAACGCCGGCTCCAGCAAGATGGATTGCAGTGCTGCAAGCGAGTAGAGGCATGCGCCAATCATCCAGCACATAACTAGCCGCATGTCGGCGTCAGCAGGGATATGCACTGGGAGACGCTGTGCAATGGGCGGGTATTCCAGTATCCAGTCCAGTATCCAGAGGAGCATGCCGGGTATCCAGGTCAGCGCAAAAATACCGACGCTAAGCAGGACCACGTTCGTCAGACCTTCATCCCAGAGTGTGCCGAATATCCGGATCGGATCATACGAGACGTGCTCCTGGGCGCGGAAGAACGCCACCAGCGAGATATCCGCGAGCAGCGCAACGGCAAGAAGCTCCCACCATGGAGGGAATGATGCGTGCCAGGCGATGTCGGAGTAGGTAACCTTCAGCGCCCAGCAGGCGGTGATTGCTGCAACAATCAGCTTCAGGCGGTGCGTGTTTTGCCTCCTTCATATCATTTTTGATACGCCCACAAAAGATTTTTAAAGTGCGAATTCCCGGAACCTGCGCATGGCCATCTGCCCCTTTTGCAACCATTCCCGTGACGTCTCCAGGATGGGAAAGCGGAAGACCAAGACCGGAATCAGGCAGCGCTTTTTCTGCATCGCATGCAACAGATCGTTTG
>JACQNA010000001.1 GCA_016203335.1 Candidatus Woesearchaeota archaeon | reverse complement strand
TTACCCCATCACGCTGCTCACATGCTCCTGCTTCTGTATCCTGATGACGTGCTGCACAAAGCTCTCGATCTTGGACTCATGGGACACAATAATGACCTGCCGCATCTGCAATTGCTCAAGCACATCCCGGATCTTGTCCAGCTGCTCTGAGGAAAAGCCGTCAGTCGGCTCATCCAGGATGATGATGTCCTTGGTCTGGATGCCCACCATAAAGCTGTTGATGACCGTGTTGAGGCTGAGCCGGTAGGCAAGGGCGACCGCGCTTTTCTCCCCCCCGGAAAGCTGCTCGAGGAATGCCTCATAGCCGTTCTGCTCGATCACTGGTGTAAATGAGTCGTCAAGCCGGACATTCAGCCGCTCATCCTCGATCAGGGAGGAGAACCACTGCTGGAACAGCTCATTGAACTGCCGGAAGATGCTCAGCATGATGTGCCGCTCCATCACATCCATGAGGTTGATGAAGGTCAGCTCAAGCCAGTGCTGAATCTGCTGCAGGCGATAGATGGTGCGCTGTGCCCCTTCCCGCGCAGCAATCTCCGCAGTGAGCTGTGTGATGAGCTGCTGCTTGCCCTGGATATCGTGCTCAAGTTTCGCCTGCATGATGAGCAGCCGCTGCTCTTCTTTGAGGAGGATATCCATCTGCCGCTGCTCCTCGTGGAATTGCGCCTCTAAGGATGAGGTTGCAGTAAGCATCTGCATCAGCCGCTGCATGTCCTGATCAAGCTGCTCAAGCTCCGAAGCGAGATGGCTGCGCTGCTGCTGCATCTCCTTTTCCCTGACAGTATGCTCCTGCAGCCGCGCTGCCTGCACCTGATGCACCGCAAGCTGCTGCTGCTCCTGCTGCCAGTACTCCAGCAGCCTGCGAAAATGGGTGCGATTAGCCTCGATGGCATTTCGGATATCCTCCATCTGGGCAATCTGCAGGGCATGCTCCTGTATTTTCTGCTCTTCACCTGCAATAATCCGGTGCTTGTATTCCTCGCCAACATCCTGCTTGCAGACCGGGCAGGTGCTGAGTGATGAGATATCCCGGATAATCTGCTCTGATCGGCTGTGATGAAGTGTGTGTTTCTGATGGCGAAGCAGGACATCATTAAGCTCGTGTTCCTGCCCGGCAATCTTGGATTTGTGCGCGGCAATCTCCTGTGCAATATGCTCCCGGGTGTATTGGGGAGCAGGCAGCATGCGAAGGATATGCATCTGGGCAGCAAGCTGGTCAGCCTGCTGAACAATGCCGCTGATCTGCTTTTCTTTTGCAGCGCGGATGCTCTGCATGCTCCTCAGCTGCGCCTGCATCTCCAGATGCGAGCGCAGCTGCGCCTGGAGATGGTCCAGCGTCGTTTTCTGCTGCTGGATGCGGCCGCGAAGGGAAGCGGCCTGCGGCAGCAGCTGCTCCAGGGAAGCGCGCACCTCCCGGAACGCCTGCTCCTCTGCTGCCCTGATGGTAATCTTCTCCGGCAGATCCGCGATCCGCGCCTGGCTGATCCTGGTCCTTTCCTTAATATCCCGTGTTGCGAGCTGGCAATTCTCCTTGACCTGCTTGTACTTATCCACCCCGAATATTTTCCTGATGGTGTCCAGGCGGAGCTCGGTATCCTCAAACAGGATCTGCTTCATCTCCTCCTGGGGGGTGTACATCGTATAGCGGTAGATGACATCTTTCCCCCTGCTCACCAGCTCCAGGGGGTAGCCAAGGATGCCCAGCACGATGCTCTTCAGCTCAACCGCAGTGCCCTCTTTTTTCCTGCCGTCGGCGATAATGTAGCCAGCGCCCTGCTGCACGCTTGCCCCCCGCTTCAGGGTGCGGTGGATGATGTATCCGGCATTGCCGACAGAGAACGCCAGCTCCACGCTTCCCTCGTTCTTTCCATGCCGCAGCAATGCTGCTCCGCTGGTATGGCTCCGCTGGATGCCGAACAGGGCGAACTCAACTGCAAGCAGAATCGTGCTCTTCCCCGCCCCGACATCGCCGGCGAGCAGGATGCTGCCTTCGGGAAAGGCAACGCTCTCGTGCAGATACGACCGGATGTTGTGCAGGGTGATGGAGCGCAGAAGCATGACAAAGAGGAATGGAGAGAGATTATTAAGAATTTATATGATTGAGGATAGAGGTATAATCAAGAGGATTTGTGTGATTTATAGCCGCGTTGTATCTTCTCCCATGTTTCCAAGACCTTCCCCTGGATGCAAAAGATGCGCTGGTCGCTCATTCCGGTTTCTGCTTCGCGCTTCCATGCGGCGAGTTGATCATAATGTGGCTTCAGGCGGTCAGTAGATTCGCGGTATCCTCGAGATAAAGTGTAAGCAATATACCTGCGGATGCCCCGGTCACAGAAATCGATAATTTCCGGAGGAGTATAGAGCGCCCGGCGGGGAGCAGTGGCGATGTGCGTAAGCACCGGCTCATGGATGGGCTCAAGAGTCTTCAGTGCTTCGGTATAGTGCCCCATCTTGCGCAGCCGTTTTGCATGCGCAATGGCGTTCCTCCAGAGCTTCGCGTCAGGATGCGCTTTTGATTGGATGCCGTAGATGCTGGGCTGGAGCTCGGTGATTAAAGAATCAACCCGCTGCTCTAAGGGTACTGCTGCTGACGCTTCCATGCCGGGTGATAACAGCAGGTGATTTAAAAAGGTATGAGTTAGAGCAGTGCGGCGCCCAGCAATGCAGCATGGGGCAATTGCGATTTCCGCAATCGTGGGGGGATAACCAAGGCATGCCTGGCAAGTGCTGCGCGCATCTCTGGAAGGAATCTCTGGAAATACAGGCTGCTGACCTTCCCGCCAAAGACAATAACATCAGGATCATAGAGATGGGTATAGTTCACTGCCGCGGCCCCCAGGTATCTTCCGAGCACGCGAAAATCCCGTATCGAGCCGTCTCTCCGCTTTAATCCCCGGTAAAGTGTTTCTATGTCCTTGCCCTGGCTGATAAGCATATGCCCGGCCTCGACAGCATTTCCCCTTCCCCGGTAGAGTTGTTTGTTGATGACCAATCCGCCGCCGATCCCGGTGCCAATGGTAATGCCGAGCACAATCCGATATCCCTTCCCCTTACCATACACTGCTTCTCCCAATGCAAAGCACTTCGCATCATTCTCCACTACAACCCGCTTGTGGAATCTCTGCCGGAGAAATTGTGCAATGGGAAAGTTCCGCAGCGGCATATTTGGCGTGTTGCCGATAATCCCGGGAGATTTGAATGGCCCAGGCACTGCTACCGCTATCCGATGATATCCGTGAAATCGCTGGATCCCCTGCATTAAAACAGTAAGTATCTGTTTCCGTGATGCGCCAGGAGCAAGGGAGATGTGCAGCGGAGAGCGGATTTTTTTTCCCTGCACCAGCCCAAGCTCAATGTGGCTTCCTCCGATGTCAATGGCAAGAATCATCGTAACTGCTTCTTGAAGGTTTCAATGAGAGGCACCGGTGTTGGATCTGTCCGGTAGCGCAGGGCAAGGTGATAGGAGCACCAGTCGCCGATCATAATACCGGTGAGCATCTTTGCCAATGGCGGACCGCGCAATACGACCTCGGCAAAAGGGTAGTGATGCCGCTGCAGGATCTGCTGGAACACCCGCATCCGCCTCTGGATTCGGGGATGGTCCTGAGGGTCCTTGATGAGCACTGCAAAATAATTCCCATTTTTGTTGAGAAATCCGCTCATCTCATTATGGTTCAGCTCAGGAAAAACATTGGAAAATGCATGAATCTTTGCGTTCTCATTGAAGTTGATCTTCCATTTGTAGGATACAGCCCTCCATCTGCTTGAGGAATAGACCAGCGGAATCCGTTTCCCTATCTTCGCAGCAAGCAGCTTGCCCTGCCGTTGATGCATAGTGCTGCGTAATGCCTGGGCTGCCTGCGCAATCGCTTTCTCCTGGCTCGGAATGATGCCAAGCTGGTGCAGCACGTTCAGCAGAGGGATGAAGAGGTATGCATATGCCATTCTGGGCTGCATCCCTGCAGGCACGATAATCATATTCAGCCGCATCCTCCGGGCAAGCGCGATCAGCTTCCCGCCGGATGAGACAACGACGATCATGCTCCCTCTCTTTTTCGCTTCATGCAGGGCTGCAATCGTCTCCTCAGTATTCCCTGAATAAGATATGGCAAACACCAGCGTCTCTTTGTTGACAAACGCGGGCAGCTCATATCCCTTTACCACAACAATAGGAAGGGGAATATCCAGATAGCTCTGCAGGAATTCGCCGGGCAGCGCGCTTCCCCCCATGCCCGCAATCACAACCTGTGAGACCTTGCCGGAGAGGCAGATGTCTTTGCCGAGATGTGCAGCTTCAGCTATCTGTTGGGGGAACGCGGCGAGAATATCAGCCATATGTTCCCTATCCAGCCCTTTTTTCATATGAGGACAGGCGGAAAGCAAGTATAAAAAGATTACGTTTGCCAAGCGCGGTGCCAAACAACAACATTTTTAAACCTCCTGAGAACCTCCATCCCCAGATGAGGGCGTGGCCTGCCTGATTTAATAATGGGAGCCGACTATGGGATACCAAAAATACATCCGAAATCTGTGGAAGCAGCCCAAGCAGAACCTGGGTGAGCTTTGGAGGCAGCGCCTGATGCAGTTCCGCGGTGAAAAAGGAACGATCCGCATCGAGCATGCCACGAGGATTGACCGCGCGCACAGCCTAGGCTTCCGCGCAAAGCCGGGATTTCTCATTGTCCGCCAGCGCGTTCCGAGAAGCAAAAGGATGCGCCCGGGCCCATTGGGAGGGCGCCGCCCAAAACACAGCAGGCGGCGGATGGTGGTCTCCAAGAACTACCAGCAGATTGCAGAAGGGCGGGCAGCATATCATTATCCGAACTGCGAAGTCTTAGGCAGCTACTGGGTGGCAGAAGACGGCAAGTATGCATGGTACGAGATTATCTTTGTTGATCCCGAGCATCCTGCAATCCAGGCTGATCCCAGGATACGATGGATAGCGGAAAAGCAGCACACCAGGAGGGTGTACCGCGGATTGACTTCAGCAGCGCGAAAATCCCGCGGTCTGCGGAGAAAGGGAATGGGGGCAGAGAAAGTCAGGCCCAGCTCGCGCAGCCATCACCGAAAGGTGCATTAAGCTGATTCTGAAAGCGGAGGAAAGAATACGGGTTCCACCTCATGAACAAGCGCTTGGTAGAGTGCATGCTCATCATAAGGTTTTCCCATTGGGCTCATCAGCCCGCGGATTGAGAACAGCAGGTATTCACTCACATATTCTGACGTCCGCGTATGCCATTCGGGAGTAAGCGGATCACGAAGATTATAGAGCTTATCCGCAAGCGCGATGGGGGTGGCGAAGCCACGAGCTGTAGTGACGATTCTTTTGATGTGTTTGATTTTCCCTCCCGGATTACCTAAGAGGCAGTCAGTCGGTAATTCTGTCATCACCGCAACCATGCCTGCTATGCTGATGCCGAATTCAGCAATGATCTGGTCAATGGTAATGGGTGTATCCTCTATCACATCATGCAGCAATCCGGCAGCAACATATAGTGAAGGGAATTCCTGCGCAAGCAGGAGCCCAACCCCCCTGCAGTGGGAATGGTATGGCCGTTGATTGTTCTCCCGATACTGATCGCGATGGGCAGCAGCGGAAAAGTCGTACGCCGTGCTGATTAAAGGGATGTGCTCCTCATGTGCGGGGTTCAGGGAAACAACCCGGGTCAAGAATTTATCTTTTTGTTTTGACCTGCCTATGGCTTTCAATGTCCTCAAAAGAAGGGTGTCCAGTCTCTTGTTTGCCTGCAGCATTCATATTCGTATCCGATAAACACGCCAGGGTATTTAAGCGCTTCCATGCTCAGCCATACCACCGGATGTAGGTGCGGAGGAACGCTGCCTCGTCCTCGCTGATGCTGCCGTTCCGCAACAATTCCTCAATCTCGCTGTGTATCTCTTTTTCCATCTCTCCCACCCCTTAAACTACTGTCTCTTCATCAAGATACTGGTAGCGCCTGCCCTCCTCCCTGCTGCACTGCCTGCAGAGATAGGGATCAAGCAGGGCGCTTTTCAGGATAACATTCCCGCAGGAAACGCACTGTTTCCGCTCCATGCAATCACCTCCGGATTACTTCCTCCTTTTGCAAGGAAAAAGCGGTTGCTGGAGAACAGATGATACTCAGGAGAATGATAGTCGTGCAGCCGCTCGCTGAAATGCGCCCAGCTGATGTGCGCAGCCGGCGTGCGCTTTTCTGACTCGCTGAAATACTGCTCTAATCCCATTCCTGCCACCCTTTTCTCCATTCCCCTATTGTGTCCAATTCTTATATAGGTTTTCCTTATATCTTATAAAAGATATATAGTCTATATAATGTTAATAAAAAAGAAAAGCTTATAT
>JACQNA010000041.1 GCA_016203335.1 Candidatus Woesearchaeota archaeon | reverse complement strand
ATCCAGTACGAGCTTTCCATACTTTTCACAGGCGGCACCGCAACAGGAAAAACATCCATGCTCGGAGTCTCATCATCCTTTTTCCCCCCAAACCAGCGTATAATTTCGATTGAAGACACGAGAGAATTGCAGCTTCCGCCAACCCTCCACTGGGTTGCCATGGAGACCAGGCTGCCCAATCCCGAGGGCAAGGGAGAGGTCACGATGCTGGATTGCGTGGTGAACACCTTAAGAATGCGCCCGGACAGGATCTTAGTGGGAGAGATCCGCCGAGAAAAAGAGGCCCAAGTCCTGTTTGAAGCCATGCATACCGGCCATAGCGTCTACGGCACCTTCCATGCCAATAGCGCAGAGGAAGCTGTTGTCCGGCTCACCAATCCGCCGATCAACCTGCCCAAGATCCTGCTGAGCAGCCTCGGCCTGTACGTGGTGCAGAACAGGAACAGGAGAACAGGCAGGCGCCGCACCTTTCAGGTCGCAGAAATCCTGCCGAACGGGGATCCCAATATCCTCCTCCAGCTCGATATTGCCAAGGACCAGCTGAAGAAAGTCAGCGATTCCAAGATGATGTACAAAACATTGCAGCTCCTCAGCGGCCTCACTCCGGCAGACATCGAGAAAGACCTTGCAGAGAAGAGGCGCATCCTCCAGTGGCTGGTGAAGGAAAAGACCACCAATCTCGAACGCATCGGGGCCATTATGAGTGAATATTACCAGGACAAGCAGGCGCTGCTTGCCAGGATCAGGTGATTACGATTGCTGACATTATCACGCAGCTGTATCCGGGACTGCACCGCAAGCTGAAAATAGCCCATATGCGCGAAACCCCCGCGCAGTTTGTCCGCAAGATCCTGAAGATCAGCCTGCTCTTTGCAGCGGTTGTCGCTGCCCCGTTCCTGCTCTTTGCCATCGGCAAGGAGAGCAAGATACCATTCAGCTTTGTGATTATGTTCTCCCTCAGCCTGCTCGTCATCCTGTTCCTCTTCATGCTCCGGATGCCTGACTTTGCCATCAGGAAACGGCGCGCAGAAGTCGAGTCAGACCTCCTGTACTCCGGCAGGTTCTTCCTCCTGAGGATGGAATCCGGCCAGCCCCTGATCAACTCCCTGGTGGAGGTCTCCCAGACCAGCAACAAGTCGGCAAAATACTTCAGGGAAATCGTTGCAGACATCGAGCTCGGCACGCCGATTGAGCAGGCGATAGAGCATGCGGTGCTGTACTCACCATCCAAGGTATTCAAGAAGCTGCTCGAGCAGATCAAGGCAGCCCTGCGGACAGGCGCTGATGTCCAGGAGAGCCTCAAGGCGTACATTGATGAGATCACTGAGCAGCGCATTGTGGAGATTCAGGCGTATGGCAAGAAGCTTGCCCCCCTCACCCTGTTTTACATGATTGTCGGCACAATTGCCCCCTCATTGGGAGCTGCCTTTCTCGTGATTGCCTCAAGCTTTGTGGAGATCAGGGTGGGCTTTGGCGCGTTGATGGCGATTGCTGTCGTCCTCGCCATCATCCAGATATTTTTCATCATGCTGTTCAAGTCGCAGCGCCCGATGGTGGCATTATGAATCTCTACCTGGAAGAGCTCGGCAGCGCATTTATCCCCAAGAGCATACGCCCCTCGATCAGGAAATACCTGCAGAAGGCAGGAATCTACCAGGTTCCGTACCAGGCATTTGGCGCGCTCTTCTACGCCATCGTGCTCATCACCTTCATCCTCTTTTTTGTCTACATCCAGCCGCAGCTCAGCCTGGGAGCTCACGCTTCTTTCTTCGGCATCAAGCTGATTATCGGCCCGGCGAGCATTTTCCTGGTGACGTTTGCGGCATGGGTCGCTGTTCCGCTGATCCTTTCCGGCATGGGCATCCTGGGGCTTATGGTGTACTATGACATCCTCATCTACCAGCGCACCAAGGAGATCGAGCGCATCCTCCCCGATTTTCTCCAGGCAGTCTCCACCAATCTCAAGGCAGGCATGACCTTTGACAAGGCATTATGGAATGCGATCCAGCCGGATTTCGCAGTGCTCGCGAACGAGATAGAGATCGTCGCCAAGAAGACCATGACCGGGCACCCGATTGAGGATGCGTTAGCAGAATTCGCGCAGAAATACCACTCCAATCTCGTCAGGGAATCCATTGACCTGATCAATGTCGGGCTGAGCAGCGGCGCATCCGCATCCGAGCTGCTCGACCGGCTCGTCAGGAACATCCGCACCAGCATGCATCTCCGCGATGAGCTGATTGCGGCAGTGACCGGCAATATCCTCTTCATCACGATTATCGCGGTGGTGATCGCTCCGCTGCTCTTTGCCCTTTCCTTCAACCTGCTCTCGGTCATCCAGAACATCGGCGGCAAGCTCACCGGGACAGGAAATGCGTCAGTCCTTCCCTTCACCTTCTCCGCAGAGTCTGTTGATCCGCAGGCATTCATCAATTTCTCCCGGGTCAGCGTCCTGGTCATCGCCTTCTTCGCCAGCATGATCATCGCCAACATCAAGACCGGGACAGCCAGGGGCGGCTTCAAGACCATCCCCCTCTTCTGCGCCATCTCCATCGTCATCTATGAGGTGAGCTTTGCCGTGCTTACCACGCTCTTCCAGAAGATGTTTTTGGGATGAGATTATGCCTGGTAGGAAAAGATATTGTCAAAAGATCAACCGAGTAATGATTGCTTGTATCATTTGTTATATTCAATTGAGAAATAGACCTAAATATTATTAGAAGCGGGCGATATAATTCTTACTTCTTTTTAAAAAGTGCTTTTGTTT